>NZ_SZPP01000050.1:0-24413 GCF_030263775.1 Candidatus Jettenia sp. AMX1 | reverse complement strand
ATAGTCAGGATTTTCAACTATCTGGAGTGTTTGACCTGGATGCCCCTTCTGGCCTCCCGGTTTTCGTTTGCTCTTTGATTGCAAATCCTTGTATTTCTTGAAAACATCACTGCTCGGTGGTTTATTACTATTGCTGCTATTTTGGGCTAACTGGTTCTCGAGTTCTTTGACTCGATGCTTCAAATGCTCAATGGTAGCGCTTAGTTCCACAACAGCAGCGCTTAATTCACAGAGGGCTCTTACAACTGCTTCCGGGCCAGCATGATATATTTCCAGCGCTTCTTCTGGTGTTAAAGCTTTCATACGTAAACCTTAAGTGAATAACGCTACTAAATCCAGCAAAAAATAACGAATTTGATCATTTTTTTATGGCCTATATCAAAAAGTACCTGAATAGTTACGATTAGAGTCTAAATTCCTTAAAAAGTGTCTAATTTTTATTGACACATTCCAGTTTGCCTGAGGGAGCTTCACCACTTGAAGCTCTATTCCATGCTCTTTTGCATCATCTTTTGCCTGATCACCTGTGTAGCCTTGATCTACAAAGGTTAACTCAACGGATTCTCCTGTTACTTCCTGAATCTCTTGGCATAGCCTCTTCACCTGGGCTCGTTCCTGCTCATTGGCAGGAGTTACATGCAGCGCCAGAAGATGCCCGAGAGTATCAACAGCCATATGGATCTTGCTTCCTTTTTTCTTCTTGTGTCCATCATATCCGGCTCTTCCCCCACTCTCCGGTGTAGACTGAATAGTCTGGCTATCGATAATCGCTCTGGAAGGCTCCTTTTTCCTTCCTTCTGCCAGCCGCAAGATCTCTCGAAGATCATGAACAATGGCCTCAAAGACCCCGGCTCTTATCCATCTCATAGCTTGCTGGTAGATCGTATACCAGGGAGGAAGATCATGAGGGATCATCCTCCAGGCGGCTCCCCCTCTCACCATCCATCTTAAACCATTAAAGACTTCTCTCAGAGAATGATCTCTTTGGGGAGCATCCTCTTTCATCAGGGCCAGGTAGGGGGCGACAAATGCCCATTCAGCATCAGTAACATCACTTGGATATGGTTTTCTTTTGTTTTGATTGGTTTCCATACCCAAATTATAACAATTTTACCTACAAAGTGCATAACACGCTCTAGTCAAGGAATCATTAGGGATAAAGAGTAAAGAAAGGGTTGTAAAACTCTTAAAAAAAAGGTCTTCACTTGGCTATTTTGAGGAGAAAAAATATCCTGGCGGGAAGGCAGTTTTTTACGCCGCAAAACCTATTGTCCAGGCAATACGGACAATTGTCTAACTGTTCTGGACAATAGCAAAGGTGAAAAAATAGCTGCCGATACCACCCAAAAGAATAATGGTACTAATGAAGAAATTATAACTCTAAATGAATTTGAAATTGTGGAGAATGCTAATGACCTATAGAGTTTTGAAGCCCTTCAAGGCAAAAACAGGTGAAAAGGTAGTTGAGTTTAAAGAAGGCCAGGTTATCAAACTACCTGAGCAATCAGCACAAAAGCTAATCGGGGCCGGCAAGATCGAACCGCAGATAAGCTACGAATTAGCCGAGCGAATGGCCATCATGGATGAAAATTGCGAACCTGACCAGGTAAAGCCTTATATTACTAATTTTGGTGTTCTGGTTATTCCGTATAACAGTCCTGCTAAATACCATTACTGGAAGCCTGGCGGCCAATCCATATGCGCCACATTGAAAGAGTTAGGCAGGTGCGATTTAATCGAAAAGTATACACACCCCGATTACTTTAACGGCAATTAAATAAAGAAAGAAAAGAGGAGCCAATGGATAACGGAAAGACATTAGGAGAAGTTATTAAGAATGAAACGGAGAAAATCGTCATTGCAGAAAAGGAATACAAAGGACGTAGGTACATCGATATGCGGATTTACTTTCTAGGTGAAAGCGGTGCCTACATACCAACAAAGAAAGGGGTGACGTTCTCTCCTAAATACCTTGAGGCTATATCAAAGATACGCAGAAAAGGGATAACGACATAAACTATGAAGAAATCTGACATGACCATAGTGCAGGATACACGGGAACAGAAGCCGTTAACATTTCCAGAAGCTAAGGTGCGGGTTGCGACACTCCACACGGGTGACTATTCGCTTGATCGCTTTGAGGATCGGATAACGATTGAGCGGAAGTCACTTTCAGATCTCTTAGGATCGCTTGGGAATGACCGTGATAGATTTATGCGGGAGATACAGAGAATGCAGGTGTTTGAGTATGCAGGGCTTGTTATTGAAGCTTCTATGCAAACGCTATCCAGGGGTAAATGGAGATCGCAAATAACTCCACAATCGGTAATGGGTACGCTTCAAGCCTTAAGCGCAAAGTATGACATTCACGTTTTCCTTGCTGATAATCGGGAACTAGCAGCCAGGACGGTTGAAGGACTTTTGTTCCACTTTCTCAGAAAGCAATATGGTTAAAGACTAGACAAAAACCCACTGTATGTTTTTCACACACTAGAGATAATCAAAAACTCACCACTTACCAAAGCACTTACACATAGGAGAATATAAGATGCAGATAGTAAAGAATGAGGATAGCGAATTTCTTAACTTCACACAGGCAGCGGCGTTACTTGGTGTCTCGGTTGATACCATCTACAGTTGGACAATGCGTAGGACTGTCCCTTTCTACAAGCTTGGCAAGTTAGTGAGGTTTAAGAAGTCTGACTTAATTAAGCATATGGAGTCATTAAAGATTGCGACTAGAGGGGGTGTTTAATGACACCAACAAAAGCCATTAAACTGGAATGTAAAAGGTGCATAGGAATGAAAAGGGGTTTTAAATGTGATAGTGATTTATGCAAACTGAACAACAAGAGGTAAAGAACTGTACAGGAAAGTTACTCTTTGAGGATAGTCCGTGCTATCTGCATCCGTATAGATTAGGACGTAACCCAAAATTGAAGGGTACTGGTAATTCAAAAAACTTCAAGAAGTCATCGACAGATGATAGGCTTTTGGCATCTAAAACTAATCAGAATGCTTTGGGTAATGGTTTTACACATAGAGTATATGAGCATAAGTCTTAAGAGTCCAATCAATCGCATAGGTGGGAAGCATTTCTTAAAAGATTGGCTAGTCCAGCATATACCACAGCACACACTCTATTGTGAGGTCTTTGGCGGTGCTGGACATGTCCTATTCAGTAAGATACCTAGTCGGGTAGAAGTCTTAAACGATATTGACGGACACCTGATTAACTTCTTCCGTGTTCTCCAGCATCCAGAGAAACGGGAAAAACTTATTGATGCTCTTAAATATATGCCTTACTCAAGGTCTCTATGGGAAGAGATACGGGATAAGATGCGCGGTAGAGACACGGCAACAGTTGGCATATTAGGTAAAGGGGGAGAGGAAAAGGCCGGAAGTATCGAATGATTGAATCACGGCTAAAGGAATGCCCTGAGTTATCCGACAGGCAGATTGCAAAAGAATTTGGTGTTGACCATAAAACGGTAGGTACAGCAAGAAAAGATATGAGAGGTGGGGAAAAATAGTGGGGAATTTGCTACGAAATATGAAAAACGTGTTACCGATATTCAAAGAGCGGCTGAATGGTATTACCTTAACCGCTCATGCTTTGGTGGTGATATGCAATCAGGTGGCTTTGCATTATCTTCCGTAACCGGAATAGTATCGATACCTTTCATGATGTAGCCAGGAGATTGCAGGGGGTAACGATTGAATGTCTTGATTATCGGGAATGTATTCAAAGGTATGATTCCAAAGATACGCTTTTCTTCTGTGATCCACCATATTTGAATGCAGAAGGGTTTTACGGCAAGGAAAACTTCTCACAGGATGACCATAGAGACCTTGCAAACTGCTTAACGCAGTAAAAGGGCATGTAATGGTCACACACTATCAGAATGGCTTATATGACGAGCTATACAAAGGCTGGCAAAGGTATGAGTATGAGAGTTTCAAAGGCAGCCACAAGTCAGATGCAGGAGAAGAGAAGCCAGGAACTACAGAAATATTGTACACAAACTTTGAACCTGAACTAAAAACAAGGAGTCTATTCAATGGATTGTAACGATTTCTTCCTGTGCTATGTATGCTTTGAGTTATCATGGCTAGTATGCTTCGGGATGTATTGGTCAATGTAATTAAGATGGCTTCTTTGAATGCCTCTGAGTGTATTTATACCATGCAAGAAAGATAAGGCAAGATGCAATTACTATGATATAGATAATTCCAAGACCTGTCATTTTTTATTCTCCTCTTTATCCAAGATAAAGCCAACGAAAAGGGGAACTATAGTAGCTATTATTCCAACAATTAATATCCAATATTTTAAATGAGAAGGATTCGCCAATTGAGCTACCACTAAAGCAGCAAAATCAATTTTAGCGATATCATAAAAGAATTTAGCAAGATTATTCTTTTGTTTCTCATTCATATACACCAATATTATACACTACATACAAATACATAGCAAAAGATAAAGATAGGTGAGAATAAATCAATAATCCTTGCAATTATGCTTTTTTCGTGATAAGTACGTATGTTAAAAATAAACGGCGTGGACGGACGCATATAAGAATATGCCTGAGGAAACTCAGGTCAAAAGAGGCATCAGCATCTTATACCGCCCTACAAGGTGTTTGTTGCCTCTTTGTGTTTCCAGAAAGGACGGTGATACAATCTATGGCAGTAAGGTATCGTAAGTATTTTCAGGAGTGCAAGCCTATTCCTTGCAATGGTAGGCCAGGTAAGAGCTATTGTCCAGGTGATCGGCCAAAGAGGTCAAATGGTCAATATAAGACATGCGGGACTTGGTGTATTGAGTTTTTTGACGATAATAAAGGAATGGCAATCTCTCACCTTCAAGGACATACGGAATAAGTCAGATGCAGAAAGAGGAAAGAGCAAGACCGGGTGAAGGACTCTGTCATTAATATTGATACTGCCATTCTCACGCATGTGCTGAATACTGCAATCCAGGCAGGCATAATAGACAAGAATCCATGCCAGAATGTTAAACGTCTAAAGGTGTCACAGGTAAAAGACCGTGTCCTATCCAGCAATGAGATAGCTACCATTCTTAGCATGCCACAGGGCAAAGACAAGCTTATGATACTAATAGGTCTCTTTACTGGTGCAAGACTGAACGAAGTGTTAAGCCTGAAATGGAATGATATAGATTTCAGCAAGGGCATAATACACATTACCCAGAGTAAGACAGGTAAAGTTATTACCATACCACTTTCAGGATACCTTATAGATGAGCTAACACAGTACATGGCTATGAGCAATGATGGAAGGGTATTTGAGGATGCAGATATAACCAGAACTATAATTTCAGGCTATAGCGCATACTTTAGCAATCTGTTCAAGGGTATGGGCATTCATAACTTCACCTTCCATAATTTGAGACATACCTTTTCTAGTATACTTCAATCTGAATTAGGTGTTGGTGCTGTGGTGGTGCAAGGCATGACAGGCCATGCAAGTCTAAGTATGCTCCAGAAGTATTCTCATAGTGGTTTAGATAGCAGGCAAAGAGCTATTCAGGCATTAACAGAGCATGTCTTGAATGCAGATAAGAATACTAGCAAAGTGATAGGTCTTTAAAAAAGGTACGGCATAAGTACGACATGAGCTTACACAGGAAAGTTATAAATCGTCTCCTAAGTCAGTATTTACAAGGTAATCCAGGTGTTTTGTTTGTATCCACCCAAATTTCCCTATGAAATCTCTCGTAAATGTTTTATTATTTTTTATCATTTATTTTTACTTTAAAAATCGTAGCAGGAATCTGAAAATTACTAGCAAATTTCATGAAAACCATACGCGTAAATCTATCCGCTAACAGTTATAACATCTTTATAGACAAGGGCATCCTCAAAGGAATTGGGAGCATTCTTGTCAAAGAGAAACAACCATGCAAGACCCTTCTCATTACTGACAAGAATATCGATAGGATTTACAGCCACATCGTAACCGAAAGCCTTGTGCAGCATGGTTTCCATGTTAAATCTTTCACCCTAACGCCGGGGGAAGACCAGAAGTCCCTTGAAACAGCAATGATTCTCTATGAGGCGTGTTTTGATCATAAGCTCGACAGAAGTTCTCTTATCGTTGCTTTAGGCGGCGGCGTGGTAGGAGATATGAGTGGTTTCGTTGCTGCAACCTTTATGAGGGGCATCCCGTTCATTCAGATACCAACTTCACTTCTTGCGCAAGTTGATAGCAGTATTGGGGGGAAGGTAGCGGTAAACCATTGCAAGGGGAAAAACATGATAGGAAGCTTCTACCAGCCAATAGCTGTCTTTATTGATACAGAAACACTTTCAACGCTACCGGCTATAGAGCTTGTAACAGGACTTGTGGAAGTTATTAAATATGGGGTTATTAAAGACGCAGAGCTTTTTGAGTATATAGAGAAATCCTTATATGATATCCTGCAATTAGACCAAAAAGCCCTTCTGAAGATTATTGCCACATCCTGCCAAATTAAGGCAGATATTGTAGCAGAAGATGAGAAAGAAAAACACGTTCGCGCCATATTGAACTATGGACATACTATTGGCCATGCCATTGAAGCGCTTACTCATTATAAAAAATACAGGCATGGTGAAGCAGTCGCTATCGGCATGCTTTACGCCGCCAGGATTGCAGTTGAAATGGGATTGACAGGCAATACCGTATTTGAACGACAGCTTTCCTTAGTTAAAAGGCTGGGATTGCCGCTCTCTACAGGATTAAAACCAAAGGATATCATACAAACACTGTATCTCGATAAAAAGGCTATGAGCGGAAAACTCCGCTTCGTCCTTCCTACGGGAATCGGTGAAGTTATTATATCAGATCAGGTAACCGAAGAAATTTTGTCCCGCGTATTAACGAGTAATTTTGTGTAATCACGAATTCTCTATAATTCTGAACATCCCTCGAGAGGTTAAGCGTTGACAGAATTTGAAGCCCTCTTACGGCTGAACATGACCAAGGGAATTGGTATAAGAACATACAAGACCCTTTTAGAACGATTCGGTTCTTCAGAGGCAATTCTTAACGCTTCCAGAGAAGAACTGGAGGCAGTACATGGCATAGGGCCGAAACTTGCCACTGCCATAATTGAAACGGCCAGAAATATTGATATTGAACCTGAAATTAATTTGGCGAAAGAAAGGAATGTTCAGATATTACCGTATACCAGCGATCAATACCCGAAACACCTCAAAGCCATCTACGACCCGCCGCTTGTCCTCTACGTTAAAGGGAATATTCTCGAAACCGATATCTTAGCTTTGGCTGTTGTAGGCGCACGGCGTTGTACTTATTACGGCTTATCGCAGGCAGAGCGTTTTAGCCGGTTACTTGTCCAAAAAGGATTTTGTATTGTAAGCGGTATGGCGCGGGGAATCGATGCTGCTGCACACCGGGGCGCTATCGATTCCAACGGACGTACTATTGCCGTACTTGGTTCCGGCTTAGGAATAATGTATCCCCGGGAAAATATTGAACTGGCAGAACATATTGTCCAACATGGCGCCCTTGTATCCGAATTTCCTATGAATACACCCCCCGATTTTCGTAACTTCCCACCAAGAAACAGATTAATTAGCGGTTTATCGCTGGGCGTACTTGTGGTTGAATCATCATTAAACAGCGGCTCTCTGATAACCGCGCAGTGGGCGCTTGAGCAGGGAAAAGAGGTCTTTGCCATTCCAGGCAATATTGATAACGTTTACAGCAGGGGTACCCATAAACTGATCAAAGAGGGCGCCAAGCTTGTAGAGGACATTACAGATATTATTCAGGAATTAGGACCCGTTGCAGAATTTCTGGATCGTTGCGATGAATCAGAAACAAACGATCCCCGAAGCCTGTCGCTTAACTCCCAGGAAAAGAAGATATTTTCACTCCTTTCCAGCAATCCAAAAGATATTGAAGAAATTATACAAATCACCGGACTCCCTACCTCTGTTGTCTCTAGCACTTTAATGATCCTGGAGATAAAAAAATTGATAAAACAACTCTCGGGTAAAAGGTTCGTTAAGGCTTAATATTTCCGGAAAGCAATGCAAATTAATCCTCCCTGGTAAATACGAGATATAAAACTGAACTATCAATAACTTTATGCGAATTGTGCTGTAATTCAATCTCGAAAGGGTAGCATCTCAGCGCAGGTATCCTATGTCACCCCTTCGGGGTTCAAATTTTTTTTCTCTTTTTGCTATAATCATGACATCCCTCCGGGATTAGGTAAAGGAGAGACGCAACATCTTGCGTCTCCAAAATCTCGCATCTCTACGAGTATTTCGATGGTAAAGACTAATCAATATACCGTATAGCTGACATTTGAGAGGTTTTTTTAAGCCGAGCACTATAATAATTAAGAACAGATACGGACCGCCCGGAGTTCTCTGTTTTTCTGTAATTATCCTGGAAGTTGCTGTTAATTGAGACCGTTGATATAGTTTTAATTTATTGGCATTTGTATTGCTTATAACTCAGAGAGAATGATAGTATTCCTAATAACTTTTGAATCTATCAAAAATTATTTTTTAGATTAATTTCTCTAAAGTACCGTAATTACAAGACAAATGTAAGTTATGTATACCATAATAAAAAATTTTGGGAGAACTAAAAGCAAAATTGAATCCAGAAGCATAGAACAATTTGTCTAAATTCTTAGATACGTCCAGAAAAAATGATTTCTTAATTTTTTATTACCGGAAAGGGGGTAAAAGGTGAATTTAATAAATTGGGATAAAAAGAATCCTTTAAGTAGCCTTACTCATATACAACATGAGATGAGCGATTTATTGGACTTTTTAAGTTCTGCGCATCAAACAGAAAATTATATAAGTGCGGAATTTCCACAAATTATTGTATCCATAAATGAGGGGAATATTATCGTCCGTGCAGAACTCCCCGGAGTGAAAACCGCCGATTTAAATATTCAGGTAGTAGATGAGGTATTAACTATTAAGGGAGAACGAAAACCAGCTACGGAAACTCAAAAAATCAACTATCTGCGGAGAGAGAGGGATTACGGAACATTTGCCCGCTCTATCATGCTGCCCGAAAGGGTCGATATAGAAAAGGTTGCCGCCTCTTATAAGAACGGTGTTTTAACGGTAAAACTTCCTAAATCTGCCGAAGCAAAGCCAAAACAGATCGAGATTAAAAGAGTTTAGCGAAAAAGGAGAATTTTATTATGGAAAAGAAAGAACATCCAGTCGTTGAAAAAAAGAAAATTTCACCCGATAAATGTGTTGTGACTGGAAAGGGAAGTTGGTATTTTCCTTTAGCGGATATTTACGAAACCGCTGATAATTTCACGGTATTGATAGATATGCCAGGAGTAAGCCCTGAGAATATAACTGTTGATATGCGTGACAATGAATTAATCGTCAATGGCGCTGTTTCCCAAGAGGCATATGCCAATGAGAAGGTAATTTATAATGAATATAATATCGGGCATTATCATCGTCACTTTGTTATTTCAGATGCAATTAACAGGGATAAGATTGAGGCAAAGATGTCCGATGGCGTTTTATCCCTTGTCCTGCCCAAAGCAGAACATGTAAAACCAAGAAAGATCGAAGTTAAGGCAGAATAATCTGGACTATCTTTGCATGCTTCATCATTCATAAAGGGAGATTTCTGTCCCGGAAAGGCATGTAAATAATAATGACACTTGTAGTAGATAAAATAGATTGCGTTGGCTGCGAGGAGTGTCTGCAGGTATGTTCTGCGACAGCTATCATAATGAGCAGAGAAAAGGCAGAAATCGTCCAACAGAAATGCAACCTGTGCGAACGGTGCATTCTTATTTGTCCTGTAAAAGCTATTAAGACTGTATCTACGCACTGCTCCAGATAACAAAGTAAAGTTTACATGAGACCTTCGGCAACTTTTATCTTGCATTAAAATGTAGGGCAAGGCTTTAGCCTTGCTTCCTCGGCAGAATATATGCGCCAGGATAGCAACCCTAAAGGGTCGCCCTGCAGAATAAAATTCCTATGCAGGTGCTTAATTAAAAACTTTCTAAGGAGACGTTTATGACAAAAGTAAAGACTTTTACTTCGCCCTTAAGAATGTTTCATGTTCATAATGAGCTTATTGCTCTGGATAAGGAGGTGAATGATTTTTTACAAACCAATACCATAAAAAGGGTAATTTCTGTTTGTGATAGCACGACAAATACAAATGGAGGTACTATGGGCATAATTCGCGTTGTTACGTATGAGGAATGAATCTTGTCTTACAACATTTTGAAAAGAAGCATCCTGTATTAATGAATAGTTATTCGATTAGGTATTTTTATCAAACTAAATAAACGTGGAGAAAAAACATGGATAAAAAAGGAGCTTTTGTAGCAGTATCGTATGCAATTATTCTTGGTTCAGTTGTTTATTTTTCAGGAAACTCTATTTCAACAGCGGCTGATATCAATGCGAAAGAACTTTACATGACACATTGCAAAACCTGTCATGGCGAAGATGGCAAACCGACAGATCTCGGACTAGGCCTGGAAGCGCGTGATTTTACAAGCCCTGAATGGCAAGCACAAATAAGTGATGAAAAAATTATCAAGCAAATTAACGATGGCACACCTGAAAAAATGTTTCCCTTTAAAGAAAAATTAAGTCAGGAAGAAATTAAGGCATTGGTACCCATTGTTCGGGGTTTTGGGAAAAAGTAATACCAGAATATGTAAAATCTGCTTCATTTTTACGGAGGAATGTTCTATAAATGAGTAACAGAAGAAACGCATTCATTTACACAATATCCATTTTTGCTGTGATATGCTTGTTTAACAGTTTTCCATCAGCTTATGGACAGAAAAATGGACAAATGAATGCAAAGGATTTATTTGAATATCACTGCGTTACTTGTCATGGCAGTGACGGTAAAGGAACGAAAAGGGGACAAGCATTGAAAGCCCCCAATCTTTCTGATGCCAATTGGCAGGCTTCAAGAAAAGATGAAGAGATATTAAATTCCATTATCAACGGTAAGAACAAAATGCCTCGATGGAGTGATAAATTGAAAGAAGAAGAAATACAGTCTTTGGCCAGGTATGTCAGGAAGCTAGCCCCCCAGAAAAGGCCATGATGTGCGATTTTTGTTTTATACTTTCTACGAAAGCCGGGCGATCAATATACAAAATCTTTTTAGTTTGTAACCACTTCTTTATCTCATACCGATAAGGGAGGGGAATAAGGAAGTGGTTACCTTTTAGTAAATTCTAAGAAAAGGAGTGCCTATTGTCATGAAGAAAATTGGTATATTGACAGGCGGGGGGGATTGCCCGGGATTGAATGCTGTTATTCGCGCTGTAGCTAAATCGGCATCATTGAAATATAACTATGAAGTAATTGGAATTGAAGATGGTTTTGATGGTCTTGTCTTACCTAATAAGACACGGGTTTTAACACCTCGGGAGGTTCGCGGCATTCTTCCGATAGGCGGAACAATCCTCGGTACATCGAATAGAGCAAACCCCTTTGAATATAGGATTACAAACAATATCAAGGTTGAGGTAAGAGATGTTTCTAAAGAGATAATCAAAAACATTGAGTTTCTTGGCCTGGCGGCCTTAGTCGTTATCGGAGGCGACGGTTCTCTTAAGATTGCTTACGAGTTATTCAAGATGGGCTGTCCCATTGTCGGCGTCCCAAAGACTATCGACAATGATATCCTTGCAACCGATGTTACCTTTGGATTCAATACCGCAGTGCAAACAGCAACTGACGCGCTGGACAGGCTGCATACCACAGCAGAAAGCCATCACCGGATCATGGTAGTGGAAGTAATGGGGCGTTACGTAGGCTGGATAGCTTTAGAAACAGGGGTTGGCGGTGGCGCAGATGTAATTCTTATTCCTGAAATTCCGTTTGATATTGTAAAGGTGTGCAAAAAAATTAATGACCGTAAAAAGAGCGGCAGTAAATCAAGTATTGTGGTTGTTTCTGAGGGGGCAAAACCAATAGGTGGAGAATTATCCGTCATGGGAAGCGCAGAGAAGGGTGGCAGCGCCGAACGTCTGGGTGGAATTGCGAATAAAGTTGGCGCTGAAATTGCCAAGTGTACTGAAATGGAGGTGCGCGTTACTGTTCTTGGACATCTGCAAAGGGGCGGTACTCCAAATGCCTTTGATCGTATCCTCTCGACACGCTTCGGTGTGGCAGTTGTTGATCTCATTGCCAACAAACAATTGGGCGAAATGGTTTGTCTGAAAGGGCAAAAGATCGAATCTGTTTCCTTGAGTGAGGTGATCAAAGGTCAAAAAAAAGTGCCTACAGAAGAAGGCTTAGTAAAAGCCGCTGAATCGATAGGTATTAATTTTGGGCGATGAGGTTAATAAACGTAATTACTTTATCAAAATTTATGGTAAATACCAGGCGGTGCTCACGTGAGTATGGAATATATTATTATCGGTAATGGTGTAGCCGGAACAGAAGCAGCAAAGAATATTCGTAAACGAGATTCTACGGCAGAAATAAAGATTTTTACGAATGAATATTTTCCTTTCTACTCAAGAATCATGCTCCCCATGCTCCTCGCTAAGGAAGTTACCCTTGAGGAAATTTATGTATACAAGACTGAATGGTATTGGAAAAACAAAATCCAATTGTATCTTAACTGTACGGTAAAGAATGTTGATCACAAAAACCAAACGATAACCCTCAAAGATACATCACATGTTACCTATAACAAACTCTTATTCGCTACCGGTAGCAGCAGTAATTTGCCACCCGTTGAAGGAATTAACACTACCAAAGGGGTTTTCACTTTACGAACTATTGAAGATGTAACGACTATTACAAGACGTGCAGCAGGATCAAAAACAGTCACACTCATCGGCGGGGGTTTGCTTGGTCTTGAAGCAGGAAACAGTCTCAGCAAATTAGGACTTTCGGTAACGATAGTTGAAATCTTTGATCGGCTACTTCCCAGGCAATTGGATGCCGAGGGCGCTGCAATTTTACAAAAGCAAATGGAAGAAAGAGGACTGAAATTCCTCCTCAGCGCCAAGTCTCAATCAATAAAAGACGATGGCCGTACAAAAATACTGGAATTAAACAACGGAAAAACGGTTGAGGGCGATTTTATCGTAGTCTCTGCCGGTATTAAACCCAATATTGGACTTGCAAAGACTACAGGTATCTCCGTAGATAAAGGAATTCTTGTGAATGATCGCATGGAAACCAATATTTCTCATATATATGCGGCTGGAGACGTAGCAGAGCATAAAAGCAGAATATATGGTATCTGGCCGGCAGCGCAAAGGCAAGGGGTAATTGCCGGAATTAATATGGCTGGTGATAATGAGATATACACGGGCACAGTACCATCCACAACCCTAAAAGTAGCCGGCATCAGTCTCACGTCAATGGGCGATATCCTGACAGAAGATAAAACGGTTGAACATATTAAAGCAAAAGACCCTGTCAAAAATATTTACAAAAAGCTCTTTATCAAAGGCGGAAAGATTTTAGGTGCGATTTTTCTCGGCGATGTCAAAAATGCCCTTGATATAGGAAAGCTCATGGAAAAGAAGATAGATGTGAGTAATTATAAGGAAAGGATTTTAGATACAAATTTCGATATCAAAGGTTTATTACAATAGCTTCAAAAGAAAAATTTATGAAAGCCCAAAAGATGCTTTATAACCTTATTGCGCACATTTTGACAGATCTTTTGAAGCAATACAAACAAACATTCATACGTTTTACAAAAATTAAAGCAGTTCTTTACTATATCAAGGCTATTAGAGTTATACGGTTAATATACATCGGTATATTTCTCTTAATTTTGAGCTTCATTATAATGATCAGTGGTTTTCTGTTTTTGCATGTATCGTTTCTTTATTACTTTCCTTTGAGTAAAGAAGTAAAAGCGTTAATTCTTTTTTCACTCGGTATTTTCTATTTTCTGGTCCCCATAGGGGTGTTTCTTTATTTTACTTCACAGAGAGTTTGGATGAAATTTTCAAAGGCAAATAAATTGATACAGGAGATTTTGAAAACGGCTTCTGAAGATAAAAAATAAACTGTTTATTCTCATTTGAAAATACGAAGGAGATATTACCATGCTTTACTGGGCTGCAGTCTTTTTTGTCATATCGATCATCGCTGCACTCTTTGGATTTACCGATATAGCGGTGGCATCTGTTAGTATTGCTAAGATACTTTTCTTTATTTTTATCGTACTTTTTATCATTTCTTTAGTCCTTGGGCTAGTTAGGCGCCTGTAACCTCCAGAAGGAAGCAGGATAGATGAAATTTTACAGACAAGGTAAATTGGAGAAGAAACCGCACTATGGACAACAAAACGAAAGAAAATGCGGGAAGTATATTAAAAATTGATGAAGCACTTGAATTTCTGAATAGAGAATTAGCAGGAAAGAAAGATGAAATTAATCGATTGATCAGTGAAAAATACTCAAACCTCAAAGAGATTATAGGTACGGGTAAGGAAATGATGGAAAAAACAAAACAAACTCTCGAAGATGCTGTGGGTAAGGGAGAAGAAAAAGTAAAAGAAATGACAACAGAAATTGATAAAAGAGTACATACCAACCCGTGGCTGGCCATAGGTATCGCTGCTGCTAGTGGTCTCCTTTTGGGATATATTATTGAGGCAAGTAGACGTTCAAAGTAAGGAGAAGAAAGAAGGGTTTAGCCGATTACTTACTGAAAAACATTCGAATATCAAAGAAGTTATGAGTGAAGCAGCAAAATCATATGAGAGAGTAGACAGATATGAATTTTTTAGAGTTTAAGCCGATTACAAATTCCTTGTTAGCATTTAGTCTGCTTGGCCTTGGTATTATCAATGCAGTATTTATCTCCTTTTTGATTGGCAGGGTTACTCCTCCGAAATATCTAAGATTTTTCCGAATAGCGCATCGTATCACGGGATATATTTTTTTGGCTCTGTATCTATTTATTGGCGCCATAATGTTTAAGAAGCTTGGAGAATTTAGCATGTTGCCGCCAAAGGCAACGATTCATTCGTATATTGGGAGTATTATTTTCCCTTTAATAATAATGAAGATATGTATAAACAGGTTTTTCAGGAAGTTTTATAACAGGTTATCGATGTATGGTGTGATTATCCTCATTGCTGTATACATGCAGATTCCCTTGTACGCAGGATTGTATATATACTCATCAATCAAGAGTAAATATATTTCCCTTATGGAAGATGGAAGGCTTGTATGGATCAATGTAGATATTGGCCGGAGGATCGTCCAGCAAAAATGCTCTACGTGCCATTCTTTAGAAAAGGTTTATGCGTCTGCCAAAACAGAGGCCGATTGGAGGGGTTATGTATCACGCATGCGTATGAAGGATCCAACGATTGTGAATGATCGGGAAGCCCTGGAGGCAGTAGGCTATTTAGTAAAAAATCTAGGGATCGACGAGATGAAGATGGATATACAGGTAGGAATGAGGATTATCCTGGAAAAGTGCCATAAATGCCATACCCTTGAGCGAATATTTACCGTTAAAATGACCCAGGGGGAGTGGGCACAAACGATAGAAAAAATGAGATCATTTGATCCTTTTCTGTTAAATGATTCAGAAGCGCGCCACGTAAATTACTATTTAAGCAAGGTCCTTGCCAGGCAAAAGACAGGGCAAAGTAAACTGGAAACGTACACAATAAGTCAAGACGCATCTTCTGCTCTTTCTCATAAAAAGTGGGATGACAATGTTTTCATATTGTGTGAGTAATGCAGGATAAATTATATGGAGCAAGTCCACCGTACGAAAGGTTCTTTATTGCTAATATAAACGCATTGAGAAAAGCATCATTGCTAGAGGTAAAGTGTACATTTTAAAATTCATATTGTATTTTGTACTTTGCAATTTACATTTCCGACTCGTTTGGATTAGGGGTCTATTATGTGTATAGAATTGTTTAGTTTACGTGATAAAGTTGCCCTTGTGACGGGCGCTGGTAAAGGGCTTGGTAAATCAATGGCATTGGCGCTTTCTGAATCAGGCGCACACGTTGCCGTGGTAAGCCGTACATTATCAGATCTAGAGGCAACCACCAGGGAGGTGCAGGAAAATGGTGTAAAATCCATCCCAATCGTTGCCGATGTTACAAAGTTGGGAGATGTGGCACAAATGCTCGAGAGGGTTTTACATGAATTTAAGACTGTTGATATTCTCGTCAACAATGTTGGTACATTCATGGGCGGTCCGTTTCTCGAATTTTCTGAAGATGAATGGTATAAGCAGATCGAAGTTAATCTCACCAGTACCTATTTGTGTTCAAAGGTTGTGGGAAAACATATGGTTGAGAGACAGAAGGGTAAGATCATCAATATGAGTTCTGCCTTGGGGGTGTTTGGTGCCAGTGGATCATCGGCGTATTGTGTCAGCAAAGGCGGTGTAATCCAATTAACGAAGGCCCTTGCTGTTGAGTGGGCAAAGTATAACATTCAGGTAAATTCCATAGCTCCATATTCCATGGAGACTGAAAAGACAAGGGTTATGCTGGAGGACGAAAAGGTTAAGAAGGCGATAGTTTCAAAGATACCTTTGAAACGCATCGGCCAGCCTGGAGATCTCTCTGGCGCTGTAGTTTTTCTGGCTTCAAGGGCATCCGATTATATTACAGGACAGGTATTATTTGTAGACGGTGGGTTTTCGGTGCAGTAAAGAACATGAACGGTATTAATAACTTATCAATGTCTTGGAGGTTTTTTGTTATGAATTCTGTTGTAAGTGTAGTAAATATTGCGAGATGTGTTGCTGGAGGTATTATTTCTTTGTTCTTTATCATGCAAATGGTACAGGGTGATGATCTAGTGCGGTTCTCCTCCGCAGATTATTTATCACCTGTAATACTTCCTGTAAATGATCAGCAGGCAAACAGCGAAGAGGATGAGGAGGATGAAACAGCTAAAAAGCACGCAGCCCATGCTAAAGATATAGCGAAATTCCCACCCATAGGACCTCTTTCACCGGCAAAAATACCTGCTGATAATCCTCAAACGCCGGCAAAGATTGAATTAGGGAAAAAACTTTTTTTTGACCCTCGCCTTTCCGGAAATAATTGGATTAGTTGTGCCACGTGCCATAATCCTGCTCTGGGCTTTGCAGACGGATTGCCCAGATTCATAGGAGGGCCTGGCTCTAAGGAAGGCGGCCGGCACTCTCCGACAATTATTAATTGTGCTTACAATGAATTACAATTTTGGGATGGACGCGCCCCAACCCTGGAAGCACAGGCAATAGGCCCTGTACAAAACCCTGATGAAATGTTTGAAACCCTGGATAGTGCCGTAAGAAAGCTCAGCAAGCTTCCTGATTATGTCAAAGCATTTCAAGAGGTATTTGGCACCGGGGTAACTGTTGATGGCATAGCCAAGGCGCTGGCAGCATTTGAACGCACAATAATCTATGCAAATTCTCCCTTTGATAAATATATGCAAGGCGATGCAACTGCCATGAATGAATCAGCCAAACGAGGTATGAATCTGTTTAACGGCAAAGCAGAATGTATTATATGCCATAACGGACCTAATTTTACCGACAATAAATTTCACAATATTGGTGTACCGGCAGAAGGTCCGATTAAGGAAGATTTAGGGCGGTATAACATTACAAAAAACGAATCTGATAAAGGGGCATTTAAGACGCCTACCTTGCGGAATATCACAGATACAGCTCCTTATATGCACGATGGATTTTTTCCGACATTATTCGAGGTGGTACAATTCTACAACGTAGGTGGGGGAAGGAGCGAAAACAAGAGTCACCATATTCACTCCTTACGCCTGACTCCTGAAGAGGTTAATGACCTTATTGAATTCCTGAAGGCATTAACGGGTGAACCTGTTCAAATTACATATGAAGCGTCGCCGATTATCTATCCCAATTTACCAAAGAGCTTTTAATATATATGGATACCCTTTTAAAAAATTTTATCGACCGTCTGGAATCTTTACCAGATAAACCATCTTCCGATACCCTGAAAACATGTTTATTGGAAATAGATAGAAGGCAATTACCGATTAAGGAATATACCGGTTTTTCAAGCCAGGGATACAAAAGAAATGTTGTTCATGTAAGCGGCAAATGCGAGATTGCCGTTATCTGCTTTAAAAAAGAACAGTTTACTCCGATACATGATCATGGCGGCTCTATTGGCGTCACGATTGTCCGGGAAGGCGCCATGACAGAGGAGCTTTTCATAAAGCAACCTACCGGTATGATTACTCCTACGTTTACCCGGAAGTATCGCAAAGGTGAGTTGGCTTACATAAATACTGCAACCATTCATCGTATATCGAATACCCATACCGATGATCTGGTCACTATTAATATATATTTTCCACCGCTAACATTAATGAATCTCTATAATTTGGGAAATACTCAGGTAGAAAAATGGTTTGCCGATTACTCCGATTTCAAGGGTCTAATTCCCCGTTGATTCATTATGGGAACAATCTTTAGTCTTAAAAACCCAACACTATCCCATACTTTTATGAATTGGCTCCTTGTCCTAAAGACTAAAGGATCTCTTCTCTAAGGCCCTTTATGTTACTCCGGGCACAGGAAACTCATAGACAGGACAAACTATTTCTTTCGTCCCATGGAGTTTTGGTAATTTGTTTCTTTTGCATAAAAGAGGAATGAATGGTAAATGGCCCTTGGCAAACAGCGTTAGCACAGCTCGACCATGTGTCTGAAATAATGATGCTTCCCGACAGCGTTCATCAATTACTCAGAAATTTCGATCGTATATTAACTGTTTCTGTGCCCATACTGATGGACAATGGCTCTCTGAGGGTTTTCAATGGATTTCGTGTACAACACAATGCATCACGCGGTCCCTATAAAGGAGGGGTAAGATATCATCCGGAGCTTACTCTTGAAGACTTACAAGCCCTGGCGATGGAGATGACATGGAAGTGTTCCCTGGTAGGAGTGCCGTTTGGGGGTGCTAAAGGCGGCATTATCTGTAATCCCAAAACACTTTCAAAGGCAGAACTGGAAAGACTTACACGGCGTTATACGTATGCTATTATGCCTATTATCGGTATAGAAAAAGATATCCCCGCCCCTGATATAAATACCAACGAACAAATTATGGCGTGGATGATGGATACTTACAGCATAAATAACGGTTATTGTACTCCGGGAATTGTAACGGGCAAACCACTCAATATAGGTGGTTCTTTAGGACGGAAAGATGCAGCCGGACTTGGCATTACCTTTGTTATCGAAAATGTCATAAAAAATATGAAGATGGAGTTAAAGGGACTTACCGTAGCAATCCAGGGATACGGAAACGTTGGGTCGACCGTTGGGAAGTTTCTCTATGAATCAGGCTGCAGGATTATTGCTGTAAGCAGTTCGAAGGGAAGCGTCTATAATCCAAAGGGTTTAGATCATCATGCCCTTATAAGATATTACAAAGAAAACGGCTCTTTTGAACATTTTCCGTATGCCGAAAGCATAACAAATGAAACCTTATTGGAATTACCTTGTGACGTGCTCATACCCGCAGCGATGGGAAATCAAATTACTAAAAAGAACGCGGGTAAAATAAAGGCCAAGATACTTGTTGAAGGAGCCAATGGACCAACAACGCCAGAGGCGGATCATATACTTGCCGAGCGTAAAATACCGGTTATCCCTGACATACTGGCTAATGCAGGCGGTGTAATTGTCTCGTATTTCGAATGGGTGCAGGATGTACAGTGTTTTTTCTGGTGTGAGAAGGAAATAAATACCAGACTGAAAAATCTTCTGAACCAGGCTTACGAAGAAGTCCTTCACGTTTCTCATGAAAGGGGATTTACCCTGCGTACCGCCGCCATGATCCTGGCTATAAAAAAGGTTGCCGATGCAATTTCAGTAAGAGGTATATATCCGTAAATAATGAGGCTTATTTTAATGTATAGGAAATTCAAATACACCACTACACGTCTTTACGATTGAAAAGTCACCAAAGGCCTAATTAATATTCTTTGTGTCTCAGTATCTCTATAATTTTATTGTTAAGAAAAATCTTGTAAGAACTATGTGAGAGAATAAGACGATATGAAATATGAAAATTTTAACGACGGAGAGGCATTAAAGCTCGCTATAAATATCGAGGAGGAAGGTCTGGAATTTTATTCCACACTGGCAAAAAACGTCAAAGATACCAAAGTAAAGGAGATATTTTCAAAACTGGCATCTGACGAGAAGGATCATCTCGCACACTTTCAAAAGGCCTATCATGAAATAACCTCTTCGGTAACTGCAGCAGAGGTTTGTGAAGGTTATACGGTAGACTTATATCTAAAACATCTCATCGATACAGGTATCTTTACCCAAAAAGATGAAGCAAAGAGGCTAGCGAAAGAAGTAAAGACAGATATCGATGCACTGAAAATCGGTATTCAGGCAGAGAAAGATTCTATTCTTTATTACAGCGAAGCTGCAAGAAATACCAGACATACTGCAGGCAAAGCTGCATTTGAACTTTTGGCAAATGAGGAGAAAAAACATCTCAAATTGCTTGCGGAACAAATAAAAGTATTAAAGAAAACGGTGAAATAGTCCGATTCTGAACACTATCTTTACGCTGGTTTTTTTCCACCCGGAATAGGTACTTGGGTAGGCTAAAATAACAAAAGAAAGGGGCATACTATGAAAAAAATCGTGATATTAATGGCCATGATAACTATTTTTAGCTTTTTTTCCGCTACCAAATCGTTTGCTCAACAAGAAATGCAATGGAGAGGCGGCGGTGGCTGGGGAATAGGATCCCCCTATGGCAGGATGTATGATCCAAAAACCGTTGAGACTATCACAGGAGAAGTGGTGAGCGTAGATACTATTACTCCCATGAAGGGAATGGGCTATGGTGTGCATTTGATGGTAAAAACAGACAAGGAAAAAATTTCCGTCCATTTGGGACCAGGATGGTATATTGAAAATCAGGATACAAAGATCGAGCCAAAGGACAAGGTTGAGATTACCGGCTCAAAAATCACCCTTGAAGGGAAACCCGCAATTATTGCTGCTGAGGTTAAAAAAGGAGAAGAAGTATTAAAGCTTCGTGATGAGAAGGGATTTCCCCTATGGAGTGGTTGGAGAAGACGCTAATACAATTGAAGCCTACCCAGTTCCAATATACTCATAGTATCTTAATTATTTATTCGTTATACATAAGCATTTGCACAGGAATTACCGGGGTACGTGATGGATAAACCAAAAGCGAATATTGTAATTGACACCTTGATGTTTCTTTGTATGATGGCAATTGTAGGGATTGGAATGCTTATAAAGTTTATCTTACTGCCTGGCAAGAAAGCTGCGGTTGTCTATGGCAGAAAAGTAGATTTGTTGTTATTTGGATTGGACCGCCATGCATGGGGAACAATTCATCTTATTGTTGCCTTCGTCTTTTTAGGTTTACTGGCGCTTCATATCATTTTTCATTGGAAGATGATATTTGTGTTGTACCGCAGATTATCAGGAAACAAGGTCACAAGAAGGATCATTGTTACCCTTGTTGTCATTGTTAGCGTTTCTCTTGTGGTTTTACCCTGGATTATAAAACCAGAAGTGCAAGAATCCAGTCAAAAGAGAAGGCATTAACAAAAGAGTAAGCATTGTAATGCAGGAAAGGAGATAGATACAACCAGATACTCAAACCAAAAGAACTAAGGATATATGAAGTAGCAGGCTCGTGTAAAAATGTGACAGAAAAATCTTTTCCCAGTCCCTTCAAGGAAGAAAGGAAATAAAAATGAGACAAGGAAGAGTCCTATACGGAGGCTCTTTACTAATATTATTTGTTACGATACTCATGGCTGCAGATTTACTGCGCGCTCAGGAAGAAAGACCCGTAAAAACCGGTACGAGGGAAGAAAAAGGTGTAAAGACAAGTACACAAAAAAAGAACGCGGTAAAAACCAGCTACTTGCCGGTAGCTGTAAATGAGCCGTTTGATGATATAATGACCCGAATGAAGGCTGATAAGCCTGGGGTAATGAAACGACATATGGATTTACTGAATGAGCGTTACGATTTAAGTAATAATCCAGCCAAAGACGTAGCTATGTCTCGGGGGAAGCCTATTCAACAAGGAGTACGGGTTAAACTTCCGAAAAACATGACGTGGGAAAATCTAGCCGCTGTGACTCCGGAGGAAATTCAGGAGAAGGACCTTTTTCCGAAAGGATTCATGCCGTTCCCTCATCCAAATCATGCAGAGGGAGGTATGGTCTTTCCCAAATTCCATATTGATGAGATCAAGAAACAAGAGGGAAGAGATCTTACCCGTTTTGACCTGGATTTCGATTTGCCGGATCATTTTTTACCGGAGTTTCCACCGCCTATCTTTTTAACCACACGATCTGATTTAGGCGATGTCTCTCAGGGTAAGGTAGTAACTATTGCTAATTATTATGATTTATTGAATGGAATATTGAATCCAAAACAGCTTGAGGGATTACGATTACTGGTAACGCCTTTTCCACAACAGCAATTTAACCAAACGGAGGACCGACGATCAGAACAGCCAAGCCGTGGAACTACGTGCTTTGATTGCCATGTAAACGGCCATACCAACGGCACTACCCATCTTGTTGGCGATATTCGCCCACAGGAGTTTCGCCACCGCCTTGATACTCCATCCCTTCGTGGAGTGAATATTCAACGGCTTTTTGGTTCGCAACGTGCCTTAAAAAGCATTGAGGATTTCACAGAATTCGAACAGCGAGCAGCTTATTTTGATGGCGATCCGGTCATTGCTACAAAAAAAGGCGCTAACATCCTTGAACGGGGAAGTCAGGTGCATTTCATGGCGGAATTCCAGGAGCTATTGGACTTCCCGCCGGCTCCCAAGTTGAATATCTATGGCATGCTGGACCCGAAAAAGGCAACAGAAGCAGAACTTCGCGGACAAAGTTTGTTCTTCGGGAAAGCCAGTTGTTCCATTTGTCATCAACCGCCATACTACACTGACAACCTCATGCACAATCTTAAAACGGAACGTTTTTACAAACAGCGTATGGTCAATGGACAGATGGCAAGCGCTGACGGTCCTATCAAGACCTTTCCGTTACGCGGCATTAAGGATTCACCACCCTACCTGCACGATGGAAGGCTACTAACTTTAGAAGATACTGTCGAATTCTTTAATTTAATTCTTGAAACAAAACTTACACATAAGGAAAAGGAGGATCTCGTCGTCTTTCTAAGAACGCTATAAAGGAGATCATCATGCTGAACAGACGTGAATTTTTAACATTAGCAGGCATAGGCAGCGCATCTGCATTATTTAATTTTAATAACCCTTTATTTGCACAAATAACAGAGGAGGAAAAAGCTATGTCATATACTGCAAAAGATTATTCAAAACTTATTGGAATGGAAGGATTTAGCGAAACTATTTTAAAAAATCATTTTACACTCTACCAGGGATATGTAACAAACACGAATAAAGTTCTTGATACCCTTAATCAGATGTTAAAAGAAGGAAAGACAGCAACCCCTGAGTTTTCTGAGTTAAAGAGAAGGCTTGGATGGGAATTCAATGGAATGCGATTGCATGAATATTACTTTGAAAATCTCGGCGGAAAAAGCGGTATTAATAAAGAGGGAAAGCTTGCAAAAAAAATGGCAGAGGACTTCGGTGATTATGCAACATGGGAAAAAGACTTCAGAGCGGTAGGAGCAATGCGGGGTATTGGATGGGCGGTTCTCTATCAGGATAGCACGAATGGAAGGCTTATCAACTTCTGGATAAATGAACATGATGTTTCCCATCCTGCCGGATGCAACCCTCTTTTGATCCTTGATGTATTTGAACATGCCTTTATGCTTGATTACGGTCTCAAGAGGGCCGATTATCTTGAGGCATTTTTCAAGAATATTAACTGGTCTGTAGCAGAAGCAAGATTGAAATAACATTAATTATCATGAGGAAAAAATGAGGAACAATAATGTACCTTATCATTTGGATTATTAGCGGTATTGTTGCAGGCTGGCTCACAGGACTCATAATACGGGGAAGAGGTTTTGGTCTCATGGGAGACTTGATTATCGGGATATTGGGAGGTATTCTTGGAGGATGGCTGTTTGCCGTGTTTGGTCTCCTCGTTATTGGCATAATTGGAAACATCATCGCGGCTGTAATTGGAGGTATCGTGTTGGTCGCTATTATTCGTATCCTGCGGCGAGCATAGAAAATTAATCAAAATAGTGCGAAAATTTATACAAATGTTCAATAGCAGCAGAAAGACTTTTCCGGCGCTTCGTTATTTCGAGAAGCAAATCTTACAGAGGAACCCCCTCCCTTTCGAGACTGTGTCGTAATTATCAAAATTTTTTATAAAAAAGCGGACTCTCGGAGAGATAAAGAATGCGGGATGTGATAGAATATACCCC
>NZ_SZPP01000091.1:0-3972 GCF_030263775.1 Candidatus Jettenia sp. AMX1 | reverse complement strand
TCTATATATCAGTGTATACACTCAAATTGCTCATCTTCTCCTTATATGTCAATATCTTATGACTTTGCTTCGGCTTTACTTTAGTAAAGTCACGCTAGACGTTAACGTTAAGGAATTTCAATTCCGTAGGGCACCCTTTAGGGTTGCTATCCTCGTATAGGTATTCAGGCGGGGAGGCAAGTCTGAACAGGCTGCCCGAGAATGCTTTCACACGACAAATCTTATACTAATGGTTATCCATCTTTTTTAACGGTTGATAGATTTCAACATCAAAGGAGAAATACCTGAGAATATCCGTATGCAGTTGCGTGAAATTGGTAATCTGCTTCAGGGTCGATTTACTCAGGGAAATAACAACCACCGCTATCCCCCTCATATTCTGAAACAGTACACTCCCTGTTGGATTATCAGTATACCCCTTATTCCCCGGTAGTGTCTTCTGTGCCTGTTTCAGTGACTGTCTTATCTGCCGATGCATTAGCGTATAGACCATAAGGGCTACCAGATACACAAACCCCAAGACTGCAATTCTCTTTGGGTCCTTCAGGAAAACCGGGGCCACTGCTGCAGGATTCTTCGCCCATTTGAAGTTTGTCTCCACAGCAGACTGTCCCTTGTATGCCTTCAGTATCTCGGTATCGGTCATCCCGGAACAATCCAGAATATTCATTACCAGAATAAACGTATTGAGCTTCTCTCTGCTCTGAGAGAGACTCTAATGAAATCCCCCTGCTCATACGATACCTCCAGCGTAGGGGCAGCAAAAAATTTACTATCGGAAACAAGGATGCTCTCAGATATATCAGGCACTATCTGTCTCAATGCCTCAAGGTTAAATCGGTTCCCGGTACTATCTGACGTATTCCCCGAGGTAATCCTCCCCGTAAGGGGAACTCCTCCATCCCCACTGACCGTCATTCCAAAGATTACTTGAAGGAAGATGGTCAAGCCTCCCGGTAGTAAGAATTTCAACAAAGTCACTCCCCGGCATATCTTTTCCTTTCTTTTCTGATAGTTTTTACCGGGGAGATTACTCTGTCCCCCTAAAAAATCAATCAAATTTTACCTCTTCTCTGAAAAACCTCTTGAATGTCAGTTAGTAACACAATATTCCGCTGATTCTTACAAATCCACCGCTATACGTGTGTGACCAGGTGCTTGGTTCAGAATCGATGACTTCATAGTTTCCTCCGGGTACATAGGTATTGGGAGATGATACCCAGAAACGAAAGTCGGTCGTTCCTGAAAATGGCCCATACATGAGAAATGAGTTGAGATTGTATAAAGAATGTGTTCCGGCAGGCTGGCCTCCATCGCACCAGTGATAGGTGCTGATTTCCGTAATATATACATCCTGGGGTATTGTTACCAATGTTGTGCCTGGATTACCGCAGGCAACCCCAAGAATATTATACGTATTCACGATTTCTGTAATCTCATACGAAGAACTAAGTTTATCGATCGTGTTAACGATATCCTCAAGGATTTGTCTTTCAGCGTCATGATCAGAAAACATATAAGATTTTATAAAGTTATGGCCACTTAAATCAAACAGATTGATATAGGTGTTTGAGAAATTGTTAACATTCGAATCTAATGCGGTTGGAAGGCTGCCGATGATAAGATCTTCTTTAATCGTTGTATAGGGGACCTCCACCGGCAACGTAATCGTCTGGATTGGCCACCGATACGATACCGAATCTATCAAGATATTGCGGGTCTATACCAAGGTACGCAATATTGCCATACAGGTTGCCCTGAGAATGCGCAACAAGTACCACCTTCCTTGCCTTCACGTAAGTATGTATTATACTGTCCAATATGCTCTTGAACCGACGGGTTGGCGCTTACAATAGCGGCATTAACTATATTTGCAATCTCTTTCAATTTGTCTTGAAGGTAATCCGGCATAATATCCAAACCGGCAAGATATTCCCAGAGTTTACTATAATCGGTTTGCGCTTCTTGTTCAAATGTCTCCAACAAATCCTCCAATGTACCTTCGGAGGGATTGTGAGCTAATTTGTATGTTATTATGCCGTCCAGATTCGTCCCTGATATGTGTGTTTCTAATCGATCCGTCAGTAAGAATGTACTTGCTTTGGCATTTTCCACGTCATTCCACACGCCGTTACAAAAAAAGACAACGCCACCAGGTTGACACGGCCGATCTTCTTCACCATAAACAACACCTGACATAGCAAGAAAGCTAACAAGAAGTACTGTATGAGATATCCATCGGATTTTCATTGTTCACCTCCTGTATCGCCGACATCAAATGAGCAACTGTCCTTCCATTCCTTCCTTGGTGCTAAAGAAATAATTCTTCCACCCAGACTATCGCTGTATTTAATGTATGCAATGCTGCGTTCCCTGGTATTCAGTATCTTGGCACGCAATGCACTACAAATATCTATGGATTCCTCTCCCTTAAGGTACCAAAGACATTCATCATTACGAACTATTTTCGTTGCATGATCGTAAGCAGCCTCACGATCATTAGCATCTTTAAGCACGCCCTGAAACTCTTTGGCATAGTAACTAAGGGCCAATCGAAGTTTCTTATCATCGGGATAGGTAAAGTATATGTACCGTTGAATGTCATCACGGACCCCATCTCCATCCGTATCTATCCCCAGCAATGTCTTCTTGCCTTCCCCCCCGGGATCGGGTGGAAGGTTCACTCCCGTATCATCATCCGGTGTCGATGTGTTACAGTCATCATCAACACCGTTCTTGTTTATCTCAGTAACTCCCGGATTTACCGCAGCATTGGTGTCGTCACAGTCGGTATTATTAGCAACATAGCCTGAAGGCTGGCTGCATGCCTTTATGGTAACCTGTGGGTTCCCATATCCATCACCATCGGCATCTTCATAAAATGTGGTTTTTAGCCCCTCGTCAATCTGTCCATTGCAGTTATTGTCCACGTCATCACATATTTCCTGAGCCTTTGGGTTTATAGAGAAATTTTTATCATCACAATCCCCCTCGACTCTCGTAAAACCATCGCTGTCAAAGTCGATATCTCCATCTTCGGCAAGTACCTGGACGGTTAATGATCCTCCCGGTTTGCCTTTTACGGTAACTTCAATCGCATTTATTTTGCCATCAAGGGTCTTCTCTACGTCTATTACCTCTCCCTTTTTATTAAAATTGGATGAGTCGATGATGGCCTTTTTGTTTAATACAATATCTGCACTGCTTACCTTCCTGTTGTCTGCGTCCCCAAGACCGCCATTGGTTACCCGTATAGTAGTGAGGCCTTTAATGCCGGGGAATGTGTCTGTCTGCGTGACGGGTGATCCGGCATTGCGCACATAGGTGTATAGAATAAACTTTCTCATATTTTGCTCCTGTCAGGATATCCATTGAAATAAAGGGGTTACGCTCCCGGTACGATAAAGAACAACGAGACCACCTTTGATGGTACGCATAAACGGACTCCTTATCATGAAGGTTAATGGAGACTATTGTCAGGTGAGACGTATAACAACTGTATATGATGAAATTATTCAACACGGATTTAAATTGTTTTTAGACAGGATTTACAGGATTTAAATTTATTGAGTAGAGATAAGGCAATGCCTTGTCTCTACCGAAAGACTGCATACATAAAATGAAAATTTCTATACAATCAAGTTCCTTGCTTCCTCTCTCAACGGTTAAAACAACCGAGTGGAAATAGTGGCAGGAAGAAAAACACAAAAAAGCAGATCACCAGGTACTTTTTTGTAATTTTCATGGCATTTCTGTGCAGAAAGTTATTTTTCCCTTAATTATGTAACTATTCAGGGAAAAAGATTAGGAGAGGGGACAAATCTTTATTCTTGGCGTGCCCAGGGAAGGGTACTGCATTCTAGCGGGTGAAAGTCCCGTCATGGTAAAAGCCTGAGCCATGTAGCTTGGATGGCAGGAGGATAGGGAAACATTACCTTCTGAAGCCCATCGACAAAGTCGGCGTAAGGCCGG
>NZ_SZPP01000049.1:0-24693 GCF_030263775.1 Candidatus Jettenia sp. AMX1 | reverse complement strand
CGTATGATGAAATTAGGAATGCCGGAAAGTTATGCGATCTCATAAATTGCATACTACAGGGAAAAACTGCTTTTTTATCGGATTTGTGCAACAAAGCCCTGGGAAACCATAAATAGTTGTAATACAATTATCTTGTGCGATCCACTGGAATTCATCAATTGTAACTATACAGTAGAGCAAGACAGTAGGAATGCAGAAACTTTTTAATAATTTCTTAAAACACGGAGGAAAAACATGAAAAAGTCTTTAGGCGCAAAGACCATAGTATATCCAACCCCGGTATTTATTATCGGAACTTATGATAAGGCTGGAAAACCAAATGCAATGAACGTTGCATGGGGTGGTCTTTGCTGTTCCAGTCCGCCAAGCATCGCAATCTCCCTTCGGAAAGCAACGTATACGTATGGGAATATCACAGAACGGAAGGCCTTTACCGTAAACATCCCTTCTCAAACCCATGCAAAGGAGGCAGATTATTTTGGGATTGCTTCTGGAGGCAAAGAGGATAAATTCGCCACGACAAAACTTACTCCTGTTAAAAGCGATCTTGCAGACGCTCCTTACATTAAAGAATTTCCTCTTGTTTTAGAATGTAAACTAACACATACCATTGAAATAGGATTGCACACTCAATTTATTGGCGAGATCCTGGATGTCAAAGCTGAAGAATCTGTACTTGGAGAAGGCGGATCGATCGATATGGAAAAATTACACCCGATGTTATATGCACCTGATATCCGCGCCTATTATGGAGTCGGTGAATACCTCGGAAAGGCTTTCTCCATAGGTAAACAGCTTTAAAAATACCTGGTCTGCTAAAGACATGGCGGTAATCACCCTATGGGGAATAGGTAAAATGCAGGGCAAGGCTTTGGCCTTGCTTTCCCGCTTAAATTTCTAAAATCACAGGTTGTACTCATAATCAAAAAAATATGTATCATAATGACCAGGAGAAAGGAGGTTTTATGCCAGTAAAACGCTTAAAAGAATTTTTAGATTCTCATAATGTTAAGTATATCACCATCAGCCACTCCCGCATTTTTACTGCTGAAGAGACTGCAAAATCTGCTCATATTCCCCGGAGAGAATTTGCTAAAACGGTTATAACTAAAATCGGCGGAAAAATTGCCATGTGCGTTCTTCCTGCTTCACGGAGGGTAAACCTCGATCTTTTGAAGAATGTTGTAGAATCATGCAATGTAGCGATAGCCAATGAGAAGGAGTTTAAGGATCTGTTTCCCTTATGTGAAATTGGCGCCATGCCACCTTTCGGCAATCTTTATGGAATGGATGTTTTTGTGGATGAAACATTGTCTAAAGGTGAGGAGATAGCATTCAATGCCGGTTCTCACAGGGAACTTATTATGATGGCATATAGGGACTTCGATAGATTGGTAAAACCAAAAGTAACAAAATTTTCAATTGAGATATAATCTCTCTGTTTCTGTTCAATCAAATTTCAATCTATTCAGCCATGGTATGTTATGTCAAACGATATTAAAAGTATTTTAGAAACAGCCCTTTCAGAAGAAAAGAAAGCCCATCAATTCTATTTAAATTTAGCGCTTCAGATGAAAGACAAGGGTGCACGCCTCAAATTCGAAATCATGTCTGCTATCGAATTGAAACACTACGAGTTCCTGCAATCCTGGTATCAGGAGAAATTTCAACACATGCCTGTATTGCCGGAAACAACGGAACTTAAGATTGTACGGCCTGAAATTCCAGCCAAAACGGCACTATTTGCTGAGGCCATTAAAATCATTATGGATACAGAACGAAGGGCTTATGAATTTTACAGGAATGCCTGTGAGGTCTCAACACATGCGAGTGACCGGGAAGTCTTCCGTACGCTTGCTAACATGGAACTATCTCATTACGAGCAATTCCGGACAGAGTATAACTATATGACGGAAACCACTATTCGCTTTGCCAGCGAAGATATTCCATGGATGATGGAAGTATATTAATACATTCCCTTTCATTTTCCATAGTTACTCAAATGATAAATGTAGCATATCGCACCCTCGTAATGACACATATCTGTAACATGTTACACTCTTCCTCTTACTGTAAATAAATAATGTCAGCGCCGTCCCCGGCATACATATCATAAGAGTATTGTTTTTCATTGATACCCATTCTTGTTCTCTACCTATAGAAAAAGTTGCATGAGAAGCGTAGTGTAGCCTCTTACTTTCCTTACTCTGAATCATAATTTTACATTAAGAATCCTTTTGGCAAGCATATTGCTAACATATAGACACTTGGCCTATCCGTCTTATGATATATAGGCAATGAAACTGGCTGGTTCCATCGTCTTAAATTGAATCCAAACACCTGGTACGTTTCCATCTCAAAGTACAAGCTCAATCCCATGTCCAATTCAAAATGAATGGGAACCGTCCGAAAAATCCCAATAGCCAAATTTAATACATAACTCTCCTGAAACGCAATAAAAGGCAGAAAAAATCCAATACGGTAAATCTGTTTAATGAGAGGTAAATTATATGAAAATATTCCTATCAGCAATCCTGTTCATCATAGCGATTACAGGCATCTCCACACAGTGTACCGCTGAGCAAACTATACTTATTGAAGATTTTGAGCATGGATTAAAACCTCAATGGAGAAGCAGGGCGATCCACGGAAAGACTCAATACCGCATTATCAAAACAGAAAACAATCACGTATTAAAAGCTGAAAGCACAAACTCGGCATCGGCTTTAATTTATCGATATCAATATAACCTTAAGGAATATCCTGTATTAACGTGGAGATGGAAAGTAACAAACATTATTAAAAAAGGCAATGTAATGACTAAGGGGGGTGGTGATTGCGCAGCAAGGATATATGTTATATTTCCCTCCTGGTTTTTGTTATTAACAAGGAGCATTAACTACGTCTGGGCAAACAAGCTCATAAAAGGAAAATATTTTCCAAGCCCGTTTCATTCAAAATCAATTATAGTTGCAGTTGAAAGCGGAAGCGAAAATATAGGAAAATGGGTTACAGAACAAAGGAATGTTTACAAAGATTTTAAGAAGGTTTTTAGGGAAGAGCCACCGCTTGTAGGGGGAATAGCTATCATGACGGATACGGACAATACAGGAGAATCAGTTACCGCTTATTATGATGATATAAAGATCGGGAAGCCATAAAACAAATTACAAATAACCATTACAAAAACGCGTAAATGTAGGGCGAGGCTTTAACCTCATATGCATCAAGCTAAGAATATTGTCCATGAAAAAGGAGGTATCCCCTTGGAGAAAGAGCAATGTGTGTCCATATTCCCTTCTAATTCCCCTAACCCCCCTTTAAAAAAGAGAGAACGAGGGATTTCCCCCTTTTCTAAAGGGGGACTAAGGGGGATTACGGCTGGTTTGTTATTCTTCACCGTTTACACATTTACATTAAGCTACCTTTGGCAGCGGCTTTTAAATCTCTACACTAAGAATCCTTTGGCAAGTATATTGCTGAATCAGACCTATGATAATGAAGGATAAGAGTTAACTGAAGATGAGGCACGAAAAAAATACCACCGGATAAAAGTATATACGTATGATATAAAAGATTTAGACAGGGCAATTATCGAAGGTGAAGAGAAGGGGATTGTTAAGATTCTTTGCACCAACAGAGGCATGGTATTAGGCGCCCATGTTCTTGCCCCATAAGGCAGGGAAATGGCGCATGAGTTTATTCTGGCAATGAAGAATAACTTAAAGGTGAGAAATATTTCCAATGCGACCCACGTCTATCCAACATTTGTTCTGGCTGTGAAAAGGACAACGGATAAATACTATGCCGAAAAGCTGTTCTCAGGATGGATTCCCAAAGTTACCAGAAAGCTAATACGCTGGTTTGGATAATCGGTTCTCATGGTAAACGGCAGAATCTCAAAACAGTTGCAGACCAAATAAAAATTACAACAGCCTTTCCTCTGAATTCTCTCCAGCCTCCGGAAGCTATAGAACATCATTATAATACCCTGATGCAACTACCAGGAATACCGTATCAAAATAATTTTTGGAGATAATAAACATGAGAAGATTAGAAGGAAAAAATGCTCTGATAACAGGCGCAACCTCAGGTATTGGCTATGCTATTGCTGCCCGATTTTCACAAGAGGGCGCAAATGTCGCTATTAATTATCGTCAAGATGATGAAAAAGTTGAAGATGTCCTGTCTACTATCCGAAATATTTGTCTATCGGTAAAGGGCTTTGGCTGTAAGGATCTCACGGTTCAGGGCGATGTATCAAAAGAGGATGATGTGGTAAGGATGTTCCATGAAGTTATAAAAGAATGGGGGAGGTTGGATATCATGGTAAACAACGCAGGTATCCAGAAATCAAGTGTAAGCCACGAGACCACCATGGAAAATTTTGACAAGGTTATAGCAGTTAATCTTCGCGGCGCTTATGTATGTGCCCGTGAGGCAATAAAGCATTTTTTATCCCGCGAAGGAGGCGGGGTAATCCTCAACAACTCCAGCGTTCACGAAATTATTCCTAAACCTAACTATCTCAGTTACGCCATTAGTAAAGGTGGCATGGGAAATCTAACCAGGACCCTGGCGTTGGAATATGCGGACAGAGGAATACGGGTCAATGCTGTAGGTCCTGGGGCAATCATTACTCCCATAAATAAAGCCTGGACTGATGACCCGAATCGACGGGCGGAAGTAGAAAGACATATTCCTATGGGTCGTTCCGGAACCCCTGAAGAAATTGCTGCTGTATTTGCCTTTTTGGCTTCGGATGATGCTTCGTATATTACCGGCCAAACCATATACGCCTGCGGCGGACTTACCCTTTATCCGGATTTCCGTAAAGACTGGTCCTCTGCTGGTGGATAAATTTCATGTAAAGTGGCTGATGGGCAATCGGCAACGATGCCCGTAATGATGTTTGCTCAGCGTGCTATGAATTTAGTAATTGAATTTTTACCCTTTCATGAGTATCTTGGGAGTATTATGGAAATACGTAATCCCCCTTCTAAACACTTGCACATTTTCCCCTTTTTTCAAAGGGAGATCAAGGGGGATTATCATAGTAAGAAGCGACAAAAAACATCCTAAACTATACAAGATCAGAGCTTATGAGAGAGGAGATAAGATATGCGGATTGCTATTGGAGCCGACCATGAGGGATTCATGTTGAAGGAAAACCTTATCATGTATCTGCGTGAACTAAAATACGAAGTCGTGGACGTGGGCACACACAACACCGAATCTGTAGATTATCCTGATTTTGCCGAAGCTGTTGGGATTGCCATAAGAGAAGGCCGCGCCGACCGTGGTATTCTCATCTGCTGTAGCGGTGTTGGGGCTTCCGTGGCAGCAACCAAGATACCTGACATTCGCGCCGGGCTCTGCCACGATACCTACTCTGCTCATCAGGGGGTAGAGCACGACGACATGAATATTCTTGTGCTCGGGGCATGCGTGGTCGGGCGTGATTTGGCCCGAGAACTTGTTCGGGCGTTTGTGGGAGCTAAATTTACCGGCGAGGAACGACACCGCCGCAGACTGGAAAAAATTCGTGTACTGGAGAAACGATATCACCAGCAAACGATACATGGGAAGCAGAAGGAGCTATGAATCCTTCAAAAATATTTTCACCTGTCTAATTTTGTTCTGAAAGGAGGATTCGCTATGCAATTGGGTATGATTGGTTTGGGAAGAATGGGAGCAAACATGGTGCGGCGTTTAATAAGCGGAGGACATCGCTGTATTGTGTACAACCGGACCCCCGATAAAGTAAAAGAATTCATCAACGAAGGGGCAACCGGAACAACATCTCTGGACGAATTTGTCAGCAAGCTCAGCAAGCCGCGGGTAGCGTGGATTATGGTTCCCTCCGGTGATCCAACCGAACAGATGGTATTAGCATTGGGAGAGCGCATGGAGCCGGGCGACATTATCGTCGATGGTGGCAACTCTTACTACAAAGATGACGTGCGCCGTGCAAAGCTCCTGAAAGGGAAAGGGATTCATTATGTCGACGTAGGCACAAGCGGCGGCATCTGGGGACGTGAGCGCGGCTATTGCCTGATGATTGGGGGAGAAACTGATACTGTCAAACACCTCCTGCCCCTTTTCAAAACCCTTGCGCCAGGACGCGGAGAGATATCCCGTACCCCCGGACGTGAAAACACAGAAAGCACAGCCGAACATGGCTACCTTCACTGTGGTCCAAATGGCGCTGGTCATTTTGTCAAGATGATCCACAACGGTATCGAATATGGTATGATGCAGGCTTATGCGGAGGGTTTCGATATACTAAAAAACGCAAATTCGGAAAATCTACCCGAAGATTGTCAATATAACTTCAATTTCGCTGATATTGCCGAGGTATGGAGACGAGGGAGTGTTGTCGGGTCGTGGCTTCTTGATCTGACGGCAATGGCGCTTCTGGAAAATCCAACGCTATCTGACTACTCAGGATTTGTACAAGATTCCGGCGAAGGGCGGTGGACAATTATGGCGGCCATTGAAGAAGGTGTGCCAGCCAATGTACTCTCTGCTGCACTTTATACCCGTTTTCGCTCGCGGCAGGAACATACCTTTGCCGAAAAGCTGCTATCAGCCATGCGGTTTAAGTTTGGCGGCCATGTTGAATATCCTGTGAAAGGATAGTAATAGATTATCCGTGGTAAATATCGTATAGTATAGGGAGAATATGATGGTATTCGGAGACGAAAAGAGTAAAGTTATTGAGCCGCTGGGGCGAATAAGTAACCCTTGCATCATGGTTATCTTTGGCGCTTCCGGCGATTTGGCTAAACGTAAACTCATCCCTGCGCTCTATAACCTGGCAAGAGAGCGCTTGCTCTCTAGAGAATTTGCGGTTGTCGGATTCGCCCGCCGCAAAATGAGTCATGAAGAATTCCGTGAAAAGATTAGCCAGGATATGAAAGAGCTTGGCATGGGTGAGCTTGATCCTGATTTGTGGAATTGGCTTGTCCAGCGACTTTATTATCTGCCAGGGGATGTCCAGGATCCAAATGCCTACCAACAGCTTCAGAATTTATTGACAGATGTGGATAAAAAGCATGGCACACAGGGAAATTATCTGTATTACCTCGCAACAGACCCTGAATTCTTTTCTCGAATTATCCGGCAATTCGGCTCTGCCGGACTTGTACGTGAAGAGAACGGCCACTGGAGAAGGGTCATAATTGAGAAGCCCTTCGGACGCGATCTGGATTCTGCGCGTGCCCTTAACCAGGAAATCAGAGAGGTACTAAACGAGAGTCAAATCTACCGCATTGACCATTACCTTGGTAAGGAAACTGTGCAAAATATCCTGGTATTTCGCTTCGCCAATGGCATTTTTGAGCCTATTTGGAATAGGCGTTACATCGATCATGTACAAATAACTGTTGCCGAGAGTATTGGCGTAGGACAACGCGGCGGATACTACGATAACGCAGGGGCTTTACGCGACATGGTGCCTAATCATATATTCCAGTTGCTTACCTTGACGGCAATGGAACCGCCTATCTCCTTTGAGGCAAATGCAGTACGAGACGAGCAGGTTAAGATTTTACGCGCTATTCAATATATATCACCGGAAGAAGTCCTCAGGTATACCGTAAGAGGGCAGTATGGCGAAGGCATTGTTGGAGAACAAAGGACGCCTGCTTATCGGTCGGAGCAGAATGTCTCTCCTAACTCTTATACTGAAACATTCGTAGCATTAAAGCTGTATATAGACAACTGGCGCTGGGCAAACGTTCCTTTTTATCTTCGGACGGGAAAACGGCTTCCCTGCCGTGTTACCGAAATTGCCATTCAATTTAAGAGCGCCCCTTTTGTGCTGTTTCGCAAGACGGCTGTTGAGCACTTGAAACCTAATTTACTGGTACTTTATATCCAGCCTAACGAGGGTATTTCGTTAAACTTCGGAGCTAAAATACCAGGCCCAATCGTACGAATGGGCGCCGTCGATATGGAATTTCGCTATGCAGACTATTTTGGCAGCACACCGAGCACCGGACATGAGAGGTTGCTCTATGATTGCATGCTGGGAGATGCAACCCTGTTTCAACGAGCTGATATGGTTGAAGCAGGCTGGAGCGTGGTATCCACAATCCAGGACGTATGGAAAGCGCTCCCTTATCGGAAATTTCCCAATTATGCCGCCGGAACCTGGGGGCCGCAAGAAGCCGATGATTTAATGGCAAGAGACGGGCGGGAGTGGAGAAAGTGCACCTCATAAATCATTCGATAGTTTACATTAGGGTGGGTTTTAAAAAGCAAACCTAACGGCCTTTTACCCACCCCTAAAGAGCTTGTGCAAAAAACGGCAATATCCTTGAGGCTGGTTCAACCGAGAACGATTAAACCAGCGAAGTTACTCCTGAAGGCCTCATGTACTCGTGTAAGTTTATGATCCACAGTAACCTGAAGAAAGAAATTTGGTTATGGCTTCCGATGACTATGAAATCCAGATTGTAGCGAATCTTGATGAATTAAGCCGCAGGGTAGCAGAAGAATTTATTTCCCGGACAAGGGAAGCAATACAGGCGAAGGGGTTCTTCACGGGTGTGCTGTCTGGAGGTTCAACACCCAAGGCGCTCTATACGTTACTCGCCAGCAACCGATATCTCGATCAGGTTTCCTGGTTGAAAATACATGTATTCTGGGGCGATGAGCGATGCGTGCCTCCAACCCATCCGGAAAGTAATTTTCGCATGGCAAGCGATTCACTGCTCAGCAAAGTTCCGATTCCAAAAGAGAATATTCATCGAATGCCAGCCGAACAGGAAGATCACGACCGTGCAGCACAAGAATACGAGCACATGCTAAAAACATTCTTCCGTCTAAAAACAGGAGAGTATCCACGGTTTGATCTGGTTCTCCTTGGCATGGGTGATGACGGACATACGGCCTCTCTCTTTCCGGGAACGGCTGCACTTAAGGAAACGAAACGTCTGGTCGTTGCCAATTATATAGAGAAGCTTCACACATACCGCCTCACACTAACGGCCCCGGTAATTAATTATGCCAGCAATATCATGTTTCTCATTTCGGGAGAGCCAAAGGCTTCTATCCTAAAAGAAGTGGTTGAAGGCGCCTACGAGCCCAGCCGTCTCCCCACCCAACTAATCCAACCAGTGGAAGGAAGGCTTGTATTTCTTGTGGACCGAACAGCTGCCAGCAAACTGACGAAAGAAAATCCGCGAACTCTATGACCATAATAAACAATTATTTCGATCTCATGATGGAATTATTGAAGAATTCATGGGAAAGTAGCTATATAATATTATAATAATTCAAGGAAAGTATATGCCCAGAGACATCCCTGTAGGAAATGGTTCAATGTTGGTTGCTTTTGACCGGGAATATCAGATCAGAGATTTCTATTATCCTCACGTAGGACAGGAAAATCACAGTATTGGACATCCATCGAGGATGGGTGTCTGGGTCGATGGCCAATTTAGTTGGTTAAATAGCGAATGGCAAAAGATATTAAACTATAAAGAAGACACCTTAGTGACTGATGTAAAGGCAAAAAATAACCGGCTGAAGATTGAACTCCAGATGTATGATACGGTAGATTTCCATTTGAATATTTTTGTGAAAGAAATTATCGTAAGAAATCTGGAAGGAAGAGATCGGGAAATACGGCTGTTTTTTAATCACGATTTTCATATTTATGGAAATGAAGTTGGGGATACGGCCTATTACGATCCGGATACAAGAGCAGTCATTCATTATAAGGCACAACGATATTTTTTAATTAATTGCTGCGATCCGAATAAATGCGGCATAGATCATTTTGCTACCGGGATCAAGGAAGTATTGGGCGCTGAAGGAACATGGAGGGACGCAGAAGATGGCAAATTAAGTGGCAATCCTATTGCTCAGGGTTCGGTTGATTCTACCCTTGGTATTAATCTCGAAGTAAAGGCATACGGTGAAAATGTAGCACATTATTGGATTGCAGCAGGAACAAAACACCGTGAAGTCGTGAGATTAAACAAGATAATTTGGGAAAAAACACCTGAAGAGTTAATCCGTCGCACGGAAAATTACTGGAAACTATGGGTCAATAAAGAGATGATTAACTTTTATGATCTTCCCCAAAAAATTGTTTCCTTTTTTAAAAGAAGCCTGCTGATTATCCGGACACAAATTGATGCACACGGTGCCATTATTGCTGCAAATGATTCTGATATTATTAGCATGGGAAGAGATACCTATTCTTATATGTGGCCACGGGATGGCGCCCTGGTTGCATATGCCCTTATTAAGTGTGGGTATATGGATGTCACGAAACAATTTTTTAAATTCTGCGCAGAGGTTCTTTCTGCCGAAGGCTACCTCCTCCATAAGTATAATCCAGATGGATCTTTTGCCAGCTCGTGGCACCCCTGGCTGAAGGATAACCAAAAGAGCCTTCCCATTCAGGAGGATGGGATCGCCCTGGTTATTTGGGCATTGTGGAATCATTATCATGAATTCAGGGATATTGAATTTGTGAAACCTCTGTACAAAAGCCTCATAATCAATACCGCAGAATTTATGGTTAGGTTTCGCGATGAAGAAACAGGCTTGCCGCTTAGTTCATATGATTTATGGGAAGAGCGTTACGGAGTGCATACCTTTACCGTATCAGCCGTAATCGCAGGCCTCCGGGCTGCAGGCAACTTTGCCTGTGCATTCGGCGAGCAAGAATATGGCAGAAAATATTATGATATCGCAAACAACATGAAAAATGCCCTGATAACGTATTTTTATCAGGAGAAAGAAGAGCGGTTTGCAAGGATGGGCACGAAGACCTTAAAAGGGTACGAACTCGACATGACGGCAGATGCAAGTCTTTTTGGACTTGTTACCCTCGATGTATTCAGCCCGGAATTATCAATAATTGCATCAACTATGAATGCCGTTAAAGAGGAGCTGCGGGTAAAAACCTCTGTGGGTGGAGTTGCCAGGTATACGAATGATTATTATCATCAGGTCAGTAATGATATCGAGCGTATACCTGGAAACCCCTGGTTTATCTGTACCTTGTGGCTGGCAGATTATGAGATTGCGAAGGCGAGGAATTTGACTGAGCTAAACAGCGTGTTGTCTATTGTGGAGTGGGTTGTCGACAGGGCATTCGCCTCTGGTGTCCTCGCTGAACAGGTTAACCCATATACCAACGAACCATTATCCGTATCTCCTTTAACCTGGAGCCATGCAGCATTTGTTACCGTATTGGTAAAGTATATGGAGAAACGAGAAAAGATTGCAGTATGTGCTGAATGTGGCAATTCAGTGCTTTATATGCACCGGCATGCCCAAAAACCCTGTGATTCTGAGTTACATTAAAAATCGGCTTCTATTCCATTTTCTTAATTTGCTTTTTCTCCTTCCTTACGATATATATTAAGGAATATGGATAATTTTATAAAGAGGTGTCTTATGAAAACTATTCTTGTGGTAGAAGATGATAAAAACCAACTCTTACTCTATAAAAATGAGTTGTCACTAGAAGGATACAATATTATTACGGCAATGGATGGTTGTGAAGCAGTAAGCAAGGCGCGGGATTATTCTCCAGACCTGATTATCATGGATATTCAAATGCCCAAGATGGACGGTATCGAATCCATTGGTAAAATTTTAGGTGAGCGGAGGAATGTGCCTATCATTATTAATACCGCTTATAGCAATTATAAAAACAAATTTGCGTCATGGTCAGCCGATGCTTATATTATTAAGTCATCAGATTTGAACGAATTAAAAGAAAAGATAAAGGAATTAATACGTTAGTTTGAATAGAGGAGATTATGGAATTCAATATAGATTCTAACACGCTGAAAAAAGTGCTTGTAATGATACTTGCAGGAGGACAGGGAGAACGGCTTTATCCTTTAACAAAAGACAGAGCAAAACCGGCGGTCCCTTTTGGTGGTATTTATCGTATCATTGACTTCACCTTGAGCAACTGCATCAATTCGATGCTGAGGAGGATTTGTGTATTAACACAATACAAATCTTATTCCCTGGACAGGCATTTAAGGATTGGATGGAATATATTTAACAGCGAATTAGGCGAGTTTATCGAGAACGTACCTCCTCAAAAAAGAATATACGATATGTGGTATCAGGGAACAGCCGATGCCGTATATCAGAACACCTATGTTCTCGAAAGAGAACGCCCTGAGAAGGTTTTGATCTTAGCTGGTGATCATATCTATAAAATGGATTATCGTGAGCTGATAGAATTCCATATAGCGAAAAAATCAGACCTTACGGTACCGTGCATTGAAGTACCCGTAAGCGAGGCAAACAGGTTTGGGGTTATAGCAATAAACAACGAACAACAAATTATAGATTTTGATGAAAAACCAGCCAACCCGAAACCCATCCCCTCAAATCCCGGAGTGGCGCTTGTATCTATGGGAATTTACCTCTTCGATACACAGATATTGGTAAAACGCATAGTTGACGACGCCAAAAAAGAATCGAACCATGATTTTGGGAAAAATATAATCCCCTCAATGATCAATAAAGACAGGGTGTTCGCATTTGTTTTTAATGACAAAAATAATAAAGCAGTGAAATACTGGAGAGATATAGGGACCCTTGACTCTTACTGGGAATCCAATATGGATCTTATCCAGATAGACCCTATTTTTAATCTCTATGATAAATGTTGGCCTATTCGTACCTATCACGAACAACTTCCCCCGGCAAAGACCGTGTTCTCAGAATCGTTTCCCGGAGGGAGATACGCTAAGGTTCTGGATTCTCTTGTATCCAACGGATGCATCATCAGCGGCGCTCACGTGGAAAGATCGGTCGTTTCTCCCGATGTAAGAATTGATTCCCATTCTGAAATCCTGGATTCAGTTTTAATGGAAGGGGTAAGGATTGGTAAAAATGTTAAAATCAGGAAAGCCATAATTGATAAATTTGTAACGGTTCCTGACGGAAAACGCATCGGATATAATTTAGAAGAAGATGCCAGGCAGTTTACTATTACGGGAAAAGGTATTGTTGTAGGACATAAAGAGATGCCTTTGCTTTGATCTTAAACGACTTATCAAAACGTAGGGCAAGACTTTCGCCTTGCTTCCCCGCATGAACGTGCATACGGGAGAGAGCAACCCTAAAGGGTTGCCCCACGTAACTTTTATAACAGGAGTGGCAAGGCGCGCCTTGCCACTCCACAGTTAGTTTGAATTTCCTCTGCATGAAATTAACTTTATAAAAATATATACATAATTCCCCCTTATTTCAAAACCTGACAAGGAGACTCTGCTATGAATACTGGTTTTCCTATCAAAAGGCTCTTCGCTCTTATTTTCATATCACTCTTATATCCCCTGGTAACTTTTGGAGAAACCTCTCCCTTTAAACTGCAGGGAGATCTTTTAAAGGATCACATTTCTGCAGATAGCCCTATACCTGTTACGATTACTTTTACAATAGCGCCCAACTATTATATCTATAAAGATCAAATCAAAGTAGAAAGCGGAGATCCCTCCCAATTTACCGTAACCTCTGCAACACTTCCTGCGGGAAAAGTTAAGTACGATCAATTCCTGGAGAAAGAAGTGGAAATCTACGAGGACCAAGTAAAGATAAACTCATTCCTCCGATTTTCAAAGGATACTCCACCTGGTCCATACCATATAAAGCTTAAAGTACATTATCAGGGGTGTTCCGATAAAATGTGCTTTGCTCCCAAGATAGAGGAGCTTACCATGCCAGCACAGGTGGAATCCCCTGGTTCAGGCACACCGGTATTGTCAGAGGGAAAAAAGCCAGCGCTTCCGGCCTCCCGGCCAAAGGAAAAAGCTGAGCCTGATGGCTTTCAAAAGACCCTTGAGAGCAGAGGACTTTTTGTATCCCTGATTCTTATTTTTTTAGCTGGCATAGGCTTAAGCTTTACCCCATGCGTATACCCCATGATACCAATCACCGTTGCCATAATTGGAGGGCAAGCAGCTGCCGATCAAGCATCGGGAAGAAGACCCCTGAAGGCGCTTCTTCTTTCACTCATATATGTTCTGGGAATAGCTGTTGTTTATGCATCTCTGGGTGTTGCTGCTGCTTCTACCGGAGCATTATTTGGCACAGCCCTGCAAAGTCCCTGGATCATAGGCTTCGTGGTGGCGGTGTTTGTAGCGCTTGCCCTGAGTATGTTCGGACTCTATACCTTGCGAGTCCCATCCTTTATCTCTGATAGGCTGGGAACAAAGACAGGAAAAGGTTTTGTTGGAGTTTTCATTATGGGGTTAATTTCGGGAATTGTTGCCTCGCCATGTATCGGCCCCGTACTCGCCAGTCTATTGGTCTATATTGCCAGTACAGGAAATAAATTCCTGGGGTTCTGGATGCTCTTTATTTTTGCCTGGGGATTGGGAGTGCCTCTCATTGTATTGGGAACCTTTTCAGGCGCTATAAAGACATTGCCAAAATCGGGTGAATGGATGGTAACCGTAGAAAGGATATTTGGATTACTTTTACTTGGAGTTGCCTTGTATTATGCAAGATTCATTATATCAGAAAACATCTTTATCATTATTCTGGGATTGTTTTTAATTATTACCAGTGTGTTTTCAGGGGGGTTTGACCGATTGACCAGCAAGAGCACTACCTCCCAGCGAGCAAGAAGGGCCTTTGGTCTTATAGCCTTTATCTTCGGGACGTATTTCCTTGTAGGGCATCTCATAATCAGGGGGTTTATTTTACCACCTTTCTCAACATCAACACCCGGCCAGGTAGAAACAACAAAGGAGAAGATCGATTGGATATTCGATGAAGAGAAGGGACTACAACAAGCCAAAGCAAGTAACAAGATGGCAATGATTGATTTTTGGGCATCGTGGTGTGCGGCCTGTATAGAGCTCGATAAGCTTACCTATACAAATCCGGAGGTCATCAGAGAATTAAAAACATTAGTAAATATCAAGATTGATAGCACTAATACGAACGACCCAAGAGTTAAACAGCTTTGGAATAAATATGGAATTGTAGGCCTGCCTACGGTAGTATTTGTCAATAAAGACGGAACGGTACTTAAGGACAAAACTATTACAGGCTTTGTCAATGCTCAGGAATTTCTGCAGATCTTAAAAGGTCTGAAATAAATATACGGGCACTACAATTTACCCTAGTATCTATCAATCTTCTTTACCTTGCATGTATAATAATTTCAATTTTGCAGAGCAACCATTCAGGGTTGCCAGCCTGACACTTATTCAAACGGGGAAGCAAGGCGAAAGCCTTGCCCTACATCTTAAAGTAGAAAGATTTTTTGAGGTTGAGATCTTACATTATCTTACGGATATTTTTCACACAGGGAGCACTTTATGAATAAAAAAATAGCGGGATATCTCTGTTTTACTTTTTTATTTGCAACGATCTTAATGGCTGTTTCAAAAACTTCCTATGCGGAAGATACTATGAAGGAGATAAAACTTGCGGAATTACATACTTTACTCGAGAACAATAAGGGCAAGGTGATAGTTCTTAATTTGTGGGCAACATGGTGCGCGCCCTGCAGGAAAGAGATACCGGGATTTATCAGTCTTTATAAAAAATATAAGGATAAGGGTCTGGAAATTATTGGTATTGCCTTTGATGAAAACGGGTCAAAGGTTGTCCCTCCGTTCATAAAAAAATTGAATATAAATTATCCCATTTACCTTAGCGGTGGTGATATCGGTCCCGCATATAATCTCGAAGCTTATCCGACTACTATTATTTACAATAAAGATGGCTGCATGATTAACCAGCATACTGGCTACGTATCAGAACAAGAACTTGAAGATGAACTGGGTACATTGCTGAAAGATCGGCAAAAATAAAACTGATACCTGGTAAAATGATTCGTAGGGAAGAACCTCGTGTTCGACCCTGTTGAACTATGCTAACAGATTGGAAGACTATGCATGAAAGCTTCAAACACATTGCAAAAACCAAATAACCATACGCAGATAATGAGGCCGTGCGATATCCACCTGAAACGCACGACCCTGAAAACACTTCAGATAAACGCTGGGAAATTATGCAATCAGGCTTGCGAGCACTGTCATGTGGATGCTGGTCCGAAGAGAACCGAGATAATGACGGCACAGACAGCGGACCGGATATTAGACCTGCTGGCAAATACTCAATCTATAGAACTTGTGGATTTCACAGGGGGCGCTCCGGAACTGAATCCATCATTTCGCTTTATGGTTAAACGATCCCGCTCTCTGGGACGGCGTGTTATGGACCGGTGCAATCTTACCGTGCTATCCATCAGAGGACAGGAGGATTTAGCAGAGTTCCTGCGAGATAATCAGGTTGAGGTGGTTGCATCGTTACCCTGTTATTCCCGGGAAAATGTTGATAAACAACGCGGGAGAGGCGTCTTTGACAAGAGTATCGATGCAATACAAAAACTTAACTCCCTGGGGTATGGCCGGGAAGGAAGCGGGTTGATACTCAATCTGGTCTTTAACCCGGGCGGGGCTTTTCTTCCGCCATCACAGGAAAAACTGGAAAAGCAATACAAGACGGAATTATGGAAACAATTCGGAATTATATTCAATCATTTATATGTAATCGTAAATATGTCAATCCACCGATGGGAGGAGTATCTGGAGCGCACAGGACAGAAAGAGCGCTATAGAGAACTCCTGGCTAACGCATTTAATCCTCAAACAGTGGATACGGTGATGTGCAGAACGCTCATCTCTATTGGATGGAACGGACAGTTGTACGATTGTGATTTTAATCAGATGCTTGAAATTCCCATCGGGGGCAAACAGAGGACGCTGTGGAATATTGAGTCCTTTGAAGAGTTTAGTGAAGGCCCGATTGCTACCTCAACCCATTGTTTTGCCTGTACTGCCGGAGCAGGGAGCAGTTGTGCCGGCTCGTTAATTCATTACTGAAGGAGATAAGAGGCTATTATTTATGATAACAGAACAAGCGGTTCGGGAGCGGTATAGCGCTGCTGCAGCGCAGAAGGAAGCATCACTTTGCTGTCCGGTAACATACAATCCCAAATATCTGGAAGTTATTCCTAAAGAAGTACTGGATCGTGATTACGGCTGTGGTGACCCGTCTAAATATCTGACCGGGGGAGAAACAGTTCTTGATCTGGGATCCGGCGGCGGAAAAATCTGCTTTATTGCGAGCCAGGTTGTTGGTTCATCCGGAAGAGTAATTGGCGTTGATATGAACGACGAGATGCTTGTCCTTGCGCGCAAAGCAAACATCGAGGTCTCGAAATGTTTAGGATATGGCAACGTTGAGTTCAGGAAAGGGAAAATACAGGATTTGCGTATCGATAGGGACTTACTTGATGCATGGTTAAAGCAAAATCCTGTAAGAAACGAAGCGGATCTTTCTGCATTTGAATCTTACGTGCAGCATATGAGCGTGGCATCTCCTATGATTCCGGATGAATCGATTGATACGGTAATCAGCAACTGTGTTCTTAACCTGGTTAATCACAAAGATAAGCCATTTCTTTTTAAGGAAATTTACAGAGTACTGAAGCGAGGCGGGCGCGCGGCAATCAGTGATATCGTATCAGATGCACCGATACCTATCGAGCTTCAGCAGGATACAAATTTGTGGAGTGGGTGTGTCTCAGGAGCGCTTCAGGAGTATGAATTTCTCAGGGCATTTGAGGATGCAGGGTTTTACGGAATCACCATTGATAAACGTGACGAGAGACCATGGCGCACCGTTAAGGGAATCGAGTTTCGAAGTATTACCGTATTGGCTTACAAAGGAAAAGAAGGGCCGTGCTGGGACCATAAAGAGGCCGTCGTATACAAAGGACCATTCCGAAACGTCACCGATGACGATGGTCATGAGTACCCGCGCGGCGTTCGCATAGCTGTATGCCGTAAAACATTCCGCATTCTTGAACAAGAGCCATATGCAAATCACTTTGAGTTCATAAGGCCGCGAGAGGAAGTCTCAGCAGAAAAGGCCCAGCCTTTCCCGTGTACCAACGAGATAATAGCCAGGTCTCCGCATGAAACAAAGGGTGATAAATATACTACGGCGAATGAAGATACCACTTCTTGCTGTGATCCGGGAAGTTGTTGCTGAAGGGATTATATTCCATTTCACAAAAGAAGATGCAGAGACTCGGATTATACATTACTCAATACTCAAGAGAGAACATGAAATATCCAGGAATTAGCGGAACGCTCAGGGGTATTTTGAGGGCGGGCTTTAAAAGTATTTTGTGCATCGGTCGGTACGCTGTTTGTTCGCCGAACCATAAGACAGCCAGTACACTTATTCTTGAATTTGCAAAATATCCAAATCCCGGCCAGGTAAAAACACGACTGGCGGTAGAATTTGGCAATGAAGAAGCATGCCGGATTTACTGCAAAATGGCACAAGGAACACACCGGGAACTTCTCAAACTACAAGAACAAGGCCAAGCGAGTGTCATTGTATATGCAGATGGCGCTGATCGCCATGAAATTTCCAACTGGCTTCAGGGAGCGCATGATACATGGCTTCAACCCACAGGGGATCTTGGACAGCGATTGGAGTATGGCTTCCGCAAGGCATTTGAAATAGGCTTTCGAACTGTTCTTGCTGTTGGCACAGATTGTCCCGGCTTAACTGCAGAAAAAATGCAGAAAGCTATCGGACATCTGGAACAATTTGATATTGCAATTATTCCATCAACAGATGGAGGGTATGTACTTATTGGCACAAATTCTTTTCAGCAGAACCTGTTCAAAAATATTACCTGGAGCACAGATAAAGTTTTTGGGCAAACACTACAGCAGGCAAAGGCAAAAAATTTATCAGTAGCCCTCCTTGATCCGGAGACCGATGTAGATACCGCAGAAAATTTCAAAATATTTGAGGCAGCATTAAAACCCGACGTGTCTGTTATAATCCCGGTGCTCAATGATCGATGGCAGTTACAAGAAACCCTTCGTGCATTCTCCTGTGCTCCTAACTTAGGAGAACTTGAAGTAATCGTAGTTGATGGTGGGTCTACCGACGGTTCCGATGTCGTGGCGCGCGGTTTTAACATCCGATGGCTGAGAAGTGCTCCCGGTCGTGCACAACAAATGAACGCCGGGACACAATACGCACGAGGACATTGGCTCTGGTTTCTCCATGCAGATTGCCGGCCAAGCCCTGAAACAATAAGAAAGCTACCTGGCTTTTTGCGCTCTGCAGACCTTATGTGGGGATTCTTTAAACAACAAATATCAGACCCATCGTTCTGGTTCCGGCTTATAGAAATAGGAAACGAATTTCGCGGACGAATACTAAAACTTCCCTACGGCGATCAAGCCATCGTGGTTCGCCGCGATTTATTTTTTCAATGCGGCAGTTTCCCGCAGGTCCCTTGCCTGGAAGATGTAATCCTGTCCCGACGTTTAGCACGGATATGCCCCCCCACGGCAATAAATGAAAAGTTACACGTACATCCGCGACACTGGAAACCTCTTGGGCCGCTTTTTACTACGATAAGGAACCTGTGTACGGTATTTCGCTTTGTCGTACTAGGACAATCTCCATCAGATTTGTTAGCATACTATTTGCAATGGAAACAGCCTCGTAATACATCTTCCGCTTCACTTCAGGATAACACACCGAAACGCTTAGCCCATGAAAATCATCAATAAAAATAGGGAAAAATCATGAGCGGTGGCCTGAATCATATAAATTTGTTTTCTTTTGGGTCAGCATTAAGCAACGAATGGAATAACATTCATACCGTATATTTTTATAAACACATAAAACAAATCATAGATATTTGCTTTATCATTATTTAAGCAAATATATTGAAACGCTGTATGCACAATCATACATTTTAGATGTAGGGCAAGACTTTAGCCTTGCTTCTCCGCCAGAACATGTACACCGGGATAGTAACCCGAAAGGGTTGCCCTACAGAATTGAAATTCCTAAACATTTAAAATAGGCCTTTCGGCGAATTAAAATATCTATTTCCCCGGCATTGATCTATCCTCTTCACTCCATATGCATCAAGCTAAAATCCCCCTTGATCCCCCTTTAAAAAAGGAGGAAATCCCTCGTTCTCCTTTTTTAAACTTATCTTTACCCACAAGTCAGAGAGGTAAATTTGGGTAGTGCAATAAGACTAAACAGGGTGGTACGGACAAACCATGTCCCCGTACGTCTTGAACGAGGGTCTTTTGTCCGTGTTGTTCGAATACACCTGTGGATATGGGATATATCACACTGACAAACAGGGTTTGTCAGCGCCACCCGGGAATAAGCTTACAGAGCATAAAAATTTCCAGAGAGGCGCCTCCCGGAGAGACGTCTCTTCATGGTATCCTAAAGATGTGGGTAATGATAAGCTCCATGAGGGGGATTAAAGGGGAGTCAACACGTTTGAAATTTCCATACATTTGATTAGGCCTTCGGCGACTTCTATAACAGTAGTGGCAAGGCGCGCTTTGATACTACAGAATCATTTTGAGATTCCTATACATCAAGTTGTTCTAAGAGTAGTGTATTAGATAAAATTATCAAAACTATGTTAGTTTGGTGTTAATTTTGCTTACTAACAATGCACTTTACCTCCAAAAACACATAAGACAAACAGGAAGGAGTAGTAAAAATGGCAAAAGATAAGAGAAACGTTTCAGGCATTATCACAGTAAGATCAAAAATGTCATTATTTACAATGACTTTAATAATTGGATTTTTGTTAATTTTTGCCGCAGTTGGATCAGCAAAGGATCACGATAATAGTAAGGAACTAAGGATATTTACCGCCCTTTTAACGGGCGGACAGGAAGTTCCTGATCCGGATCGTCCCAATAATAACAGTAATGCATTTGGAGTAGCATTTATGACTTTGGATGAAAAAACAAACATGCTCTGCTATTCAATATCCTTTACGAATGACAAATTAGTTGGAACTGAGACAGCGGCCCACTTCCATGCCCCTGCAAGACCAGGGGAAAATGCACCGATTGTGTTTGATATTACTCCAAAAGTAAGCCCTATTGGGAGTCCTAAAAATGGGTGTGTAGGCCCACTAAGGAAAAAGCAAAGAGATCTATTGAAAAATGGATTGTTCTATATCAATATTCACAGTGGGTCTTTTCCACTCGGAGAAATCAGGGGGCAGGTTATACCGGCAGATGATGTAAATGATAATGTACATTTTAAGGCAAAAAACGATGATAGCTCCGGTAAGAAGCATTAAAAATTTGGGTGTGATTCTGTAACCCTCATGAAGGAGCAAAGAAGGACTCCTCACCCTACAATTCATAAGAGAGGCCTTCGGCGACTCTTTTTAAGCCACGAATAAACACGAATGAGCACGAATCTTTTCTTTTCCTGGTATTCGTGTTTATTCGTGAATATTCGTGGCTAACTTCGAAATTCCTAAACATTTTAAGAATATTTGGCAAGCATGTTGCTTAATATTGCTTACTCTATAAAGTAAAACAGAGTTTAGAAATATAAATCAATATAAGAATCTACTATAATAGGCATTAATTTTCCTTAAAAGGAGGTTAAAATGAAGAAAAAAGGAATATTAATCATTATTATTTCTCTTCTTACTCTTTTTTTATCAGCTAAGTTGTTTATTCCACGAGAAATTAACTTAAGAGGAAGCGGTGGTTGGGGAGTAGAAAATAAATATAGCAGGATGTATAATCCAAAAACGGTTGAAATCATTAAAGGAAAAGCTGCCAGTATACATGTAATTACGCCGATACGGGGAATGTACCAGGGGATATGTGTAATGGTAAAAAATGGCAAGGAAATAATTCCTATCCATTTAGGCCCTGAATGGTACGTTGAAAATCAGGATCTGGCGGTTGAACCAAGCGATACTATTGAGATTACAGGCTCAAGAATTAATCTTGATGGAGAGTCTGCCATTATTGCCTCTGAAATAAAGAAAGGGGATAAAAGGATGGTGCTTCGCGACGATAAAGGTTTTCCTCGTTGGAGCGCATGGAGAAGCGCCGCAATTAATAATTAAAGAGAAATGTACCTCTTTTGAGGATTTCCTCTATGGCAAAACTTACTCTGTATACTATCGGCAGCATCTCCTCTTTCCTGTATGCCGCTATTACCCTTTCTTCTTATATGTACTTATGGTTTCGGTTTGGCAGTGCCATTAAAAGCGACCAGCCCAGTCAGATATTGACCATGATAGACCAGAGGTCTGTTGAGTGGCCAATTGTATGGTGGATAATTACCATTATTCCACACGCCTTTATTCCTTTATTTCTGGCGGTCTTGAAAGGTCTTTGGAAGGATGAGCCCACACTAGCTTCACTAGGATTCATGGCCGGTATTGTAGCTCTTATTTTGGGCATCTTGAGTCCTTTACGATGTATTGCAATTTCGGGGGTTTTAGCTAAGATTTTTGTCAGCGGAAGCGAAATGCAGAGAGCCGCCGCCGATGTGATATACAGGGTGGAGGAGGCTTATAGCAAAGGTATGTATTGTGTCTTTGGCGCTACCTGATTCATAGGCTGGGTAGGCCTGTCAGGTCTCGGAATGATACGTACAACTTCGCCTGTATTTCCAGAGTGGTTAGGATGGCTGGGTATTATTGTTGGTTCGATGTATCTTTTTGGTATACCGGGAAGACTTATTTGGGCTCCTCTTGGAACGGCCAGAGGGGTTGCCTTTTTTTTCTTTCTTGCCTTTGTCGTATTAACAGGATTACGATTACTCAAAGTATCGTCAATTGAGAGTAGCTCTTGAAGAAACATAATTATTCACAACACAGACAAAAAACACAGTTACTCAAATTTAGATAGCTCTCAGGTTAGGTTTGGCACCTTATTTTGAGTAATTACCAAAAACAAATTTATGGAAGCCTCCGAAGAATTAGATGTAGTGACGGGCGCATTTGGCTATACCGGTAAATATATAACCCGGAGACTCCTTTCTCTGGGGAAAAAGGTCAGAACCATTACCGGACATCCCACACGCCCAAACCCTTTCGGGAACAGGGTAAGTGCTGTACCGTTCAATTTTGACAATCAAGGCGAACTGACCAGAAATTTGCGGGGAGCTGCGACCCTGTACAATACCTACTGGCTTCGTTTCTCGCGTGGTGAAGTTACCTTCGATACGGCCGTTGCGAATACGAAGATCCTTATGGAAGCAGCAGAAGAGGCACATATCCGCAGGGTTGTGCATATCAGCATCACAAACGCCTCTGAGGAATCCCCTTTCGCCTATTTTCGCGGAAAGGGAATTCTTGAGAAGGTTATAAGCCAATCAAAATTATCCTATGCCATTATCCGGCCAACGGTACTCTTCGGGCACGAAGATATCCTTATCAACAATATAGCCTGGATCCTTCGGCATTTTCCCCTATTTGCTATTGCAGGATCAGGTAATTATAAGCTGCAACCCGTGTTTGTGGAAGATGTGGCAAATATCGCCGTGGAGGCCGGTCAACATGGAGAAAATATGATGATAGATGCAGTCGGTCCGGAGATTTATTCCTTCAATGAAATGGTTAAGCTCATTGCCAATAAGATTCACAGTAAGGCAATCATTGTCCACCTGAAACCGAAGACGGTACTTTTTTTCTCAAAATTAATTGGCTACATAGTTAACGATGTGATATTAACCGAAGAGGAAATCTATGGGCTGATGTCGAATCTTCTCATCTCAAAAAATCCGCCAACAGGCCATGTGCGATTGGGTGATTGGTTAACGTATAACGCCGATATTGTTGGCACCAAATACGCCTCTGAACTGCGCCGGCACTACCGTTAGATATTTTTGTCCATATGTGCAGTCCAATCTTATTATCATAGTTATTTTGGTTGAATAATCACGTGCCGGGCGAAGCAGGAATTATGCATAAACGCCACAAAACATGTCTCCTGGATTAATTTTAGCACAAAATTAGTACAAATTATGTCAAAAAATTTACTAAAACATCAATTCTTTGATAACGGATAACCTGGAACGATTCGGCCCCATTCTTCCCCGGAAGAGCCGAAAAAACTTGAATTCTTCTTCACTTTTGTAATAATATTCTTTAAAAAATGGAAATAAGAAAATATAAATTTGGCAAACAAGAAATATTATATATGAAACGCATAACGATCGCTTCAACGCGGACAAGCCATGTTGTAGGTTAAGCGCGTGGTTAGATAGAACAACAAACCAAACAACAGGAGATAATCACAATGATCCCGGAAAAACTGCTGGAAATTATGAAACAGGATGGGGTTGTTGCCATTGCGACCTTGGGAAAGGATGGGCCGCATATGGTCAACACCTGGAATAACTACATCAGAATATCATCAGACGGGCGCTTGTTCATTCCTGCAGGTTACATGCATAAGACAGAGGCTAACATTGCCTATAACCCCAATGTGCTGATTACGTTGGGAAGCAGCAAGGTTAAGGGCTTGCATGGGGCAGGCGCCGGTTTTTTGATCAAAGGAAAGGCGACCTTTATAACAACCGGACCCGATTTTGATTTCATGAAGACAAAGTTCGGTTGGCTGCGAGCCACCCTGGCCGTTACCATCGATTCTGCTACTCAAACCTGGTGAAGGCGAGTGGACAATCTGTATGTTGTGGCTTCATGACTTTGGCAAGCATGCAACACTTGTAGATTATAACGGCTTTGTTGCACAAATCCGATAAAAAAGCAGTTTTTCCCTGTAGTATGCAATTTATGAGATCGCATAACTTTCCGGCATTCCTAATTTCATCATA
>NZ_SZPP01000048.1:0-28982 GCF_030263775.1 Candidatus Jettenia sp. AMX1 | reverse complement strand
GATGAAATTAGGAATGCCGGAAAGTTATGCGATCTCATAAATTGCATACTACAGGGAAAAACTGCTTTTTTATCGGATTTGTGCAACAAAGCCATTGATGATTGTAAAAAAGTTCATTCTCGTTAATTTTTACATGATACTTGTCAAAGCTAAATACCTTATTACAGATCCAGAGACTTGTATTGAACATGGTGTTGTGGCTGTAAAAGATACAAAGATACACCACGTTAGCACATTCGATAAGGTTAAGAATGTTGCTGAAATTGAGAGGATTATTGATTTAGGAAATGCTGTTATCCTGCCTGGTCTGATAAATGTGCATACCCATCTTGACTTAACGAATTTACACCATCGTATTAAACCTACCAATAATTTTACCCATTGGGTCTTTCAACTGATAGGGGCAAGAATGCGGTGGAAAGATGAAGACTATAATTCTTCTCTGGAAAAAGGAATTAGATTCTGTATTGAATCAGGTACAACAACGGCTGCGGATGTCACGAACACAGGACATTCTTTCTCGGTATTAAAAAAGAGCCCTTTACGCAAGGTCGTTTATAAGGAAGTTATTGACCTGAATCCTGATCATGTAAGGAACGTTGTGAAAAAAATTCAATCGGAATTATCTTCGATTATAACAGATGATTTATTCAATATAGGACTATCTCCCCACGCACCTTATTCAGCTTCAAAGGAGTTATATAAGGCGATAGTTCAACTTGCTCATGATATGCATATTCCTGTTTGTACTCACATAGCAGAGACGCGGGATGAAATTGAGTTCTTGCTAAAAGGCTCCGGTAACTTTCCCATTTTACTACGACAGCTACGGGCGTTGCCAGATACTTGGCATCCGCCAGGTCTTACTCCTATCCATTATCTCAGGGAAACCGGAATTCTGGATGTAAATCCCATTCTTATTCACGGTAATTATATTACCGATGAGGAAATTTCTGTAATTAAGTCCTCTGGCGCAAGTATTGCTTTCTGTCCCAGGAGTCATCATTTCTTTGGCCATACAGACTATCCTATACAAAAATTGTTACATGCGGAGATCAATGTTGGGCTGGGCACTGATAGTCTGGCCAGTAATGATACTTTAAGCATTCTGGATGAGATGAAATTCCTCTCTCGCCATTACTCCATGTTACCAAAAACATTACTTGCTATGGCTACGATACATGGCGCAAGGGCCTTAGGCTTGGAGTCGAGAACAGGACAAATCAAGGAGGGTTTTGAGGCAGACCTCTGCGCTATCAAGTTGCCCGATTTTCACACTGGAAATATGTATAACCAACTCTTTGATGTTTCCTCAAAGAATATATTTACTATGGTTGCTGGTGCTATTTGCTATAATGCACTTCATGATTACAACACGAGTTCTCGTTTTCTGGTGTGATCATACCGCATCAGGGCTTGCTTAGCTTTTTTTTACTCCTTTTGGCAATGTACATAGGTACTTTTCCTTACAGGTCTTATCCCAGAGATCTGGCGGTATATGTCCCAGCATTTCCCAATAATTCTTATCAATGAGTGGTATAAGCTTATCTAATGCCGATTTGATATGAGATATATACATCTCATCTTTAACTAATGACTCGGTAAGCGGACAGGTTTCATCGATGAGTAGTTCCAATGTGCCTTCAGGTGTTAAATTAGGATAGAACGGATACAGCCGGCAGGCAATAGGACGATGTTCGTGGATGAAGCATTGCACACCATCGGTAAAATTACAGGTACTCCCGATGATTTCGAGAGTTCCCTCTGGTGATGTAAGCTTTTCATTGCATACATGTTTACCACTCCGCCTAAAAATAAATTCGTCCTCATAAGGCAATAGTACAGATAACGGTTTTTGCTCACACCGTCCGTCACACTGTTCTATACACGGCATGAAACCAAAATTTGTTGCGTAAATTTCATCATAGATTTTGAATAGTTTTTGTTTGTTGTTATGTATTTTCATATTTTCTTATTTTATCAGTAATTTTAAGGCTTTCAAGGGAATTTAATTCTTGTTTGTTTTTGTCTGTTTCGGTATGTTTTTACGATTAGGTACGACATAAATTTTCCTCATGAATGGTAGGGGTCTGGGAGTCTCAAAATTCAAAACCAGCCCCCCAGGGGATGGGAAATCGAAAGAAGACTGTCATGCTCTACCCTAACATTTACCCTTTGTGTCTTTAAACTGACCGGTTTGTATGGTATATTTTCAATGAAAGCACCAGGGAACGTCTCAGACGTAAGAGCGACACCTTTACTGGAAAGTTGCACGTGGCGCTACTGATGGTTAAATTCGGAAGAAGATTTCAAAGACGGCGAAACCGTGGATGGTATGAGATGGCTTGGACAATAGCTTTTAAAAAGATGTGTTCAAATTTCTTGATAAACAAGATGGCAAAGTCCAGGAACGAATAAAAGAATCCTTAAGAACACTTTTAGAACGCTATTATATTTCCGCTAAAAAGTTGAAATTTTTCAGTCATCTTGATATTATGCCTGTTAAATAAGTGTGTTTAGTTTGGCCCAAATATTCCAGGAATATTTGGAGTTAGGTGTAAAGTTGATTACCCTGGTTTATGGGTAAGGTGTTAGATGTAGATGATTGAGAGTGTTAAAATAGTGCGTAAAATAACTATTATCAAGGAGAAGAAAATGGGTATTGGGATTAAGGTTGAATTAAGAGTTGAAGATATTGCAAATTCTATTAAGAAATTAAATAAAGAGGATAAAGAGACGCTTCTTCTCTTGTTATCCGGGAAAGGTAAAGAAATTAAAAAAAGGCTATATGAAATAAAATCTAAAAAAGTTAAAACTCTTTCAAAGGAGGAGACTTTTAAAGGTGTCTTATAAGGATGAGTATCATTCCATGGTTAAAGGTGATTTAAAAAAGTTAGATAAGGGTGTTGTAAAAGAAATTTATGATATACACTTAGAAAATATTTTACATGAGCCTTATCGTGGTGAAAAATTACATGGAGATTTAGAGGGTGTTTTGAGCTACCACTTCAGATTAAATTCATCGGGACTATGGGATTTGATAAAGGGTTGGACTCTGGCTATGGCATTACACTTTAAGATCAGAAAAGTGGTAATTATTTTAATTCTTCCTGTCCTCAGTATTCCATCCGTATCATATCCATTCATTAAATTTACTCAATAAGATATGGCATTACACATCAATCATCATAGGCTTTATCATTATGCAAAGAAAGGAAAATGAAGATGAATTGGATTGTAATAGGGTTAATTATTGTCATCGCATTGGTTATAATTGTTCTAAAATTATCTCAGGTTAAAATGCGACAATTAGACTACTCTTATCAAAAACTGGGAACCCTCTTCACACCTGCCGAACGTTCCTTTTGGGGTATACTAAAACAAGTTGTTGGAGAGGAGGTAGAAATTTTTGGTAAAGTACGTGTTGCTGACATCATTATTCCCAAAAGAGGTATTTCTCAAAGCAATTGGCGAAGAGCATTTAATAAAATATCGGGGAAGCACTTTGATTTTATCCTATGCAATAAAAGTGATTTGGCAATAATTTGTGCGGTTGAACTTAATGATAGTTCGCACAAATCAATAAACAGAGCGAGAAGAGATACTTTTCTTCAAGATGCATGCAAGTCCGCAGACGTTCCTCTCGTCCAAATTCCTGCAAAAAATGTCTACAATCTTAATGAGATCAGAGAACATATATCGGGCTATATAAAAGAAGAAATCCGCCCAGCTACAGGAGAATGTCAACAAGAGCCTCAAGAAATGCAGAAGGAAAAGCTTTGTCCAAAATGCTCATCCATCATGGTCAAGCGATTGGCAAAAAAAGGCACAAATGCTGGAAAAGAATTCTGGGCGTGCAATTCATATCCAAAGTGTAAATACATTGAAGCAATTAATGAATAGCAAATCGTTCAAGAGGGATCAACAATTAATTATTCACTGTACCATATAATTGCATCAAGACCTGGCTGTTAAGTTACACGTCCCTGCCATCTTGGATGGTATAACACCCGGCAATTCCCCCGACTTTCGCAATTCACGCTCAAAAAAGGTTATTTTTGGTTAAGAATTACCCAGAAACCCTTGAATTTACAGGAGTCGATTTTCAAAATGGCTTGTAGTGCCGACCTTTTTCCATGACCCCTTGGATTTCCTGGCTCACCGGCTTGTCTACCCCTCGAATTGCGAAAGTCGGGCTAAGACATACCTTTTCCAGTATACTACAGGGTGAACACGGACAAACTTGTTTGTCCGTGATGGTGTAATGAAATCCTGGCTCATTTTGTCTGGTTTCATTATCTGCTGTTCGGTTTAATCTGTTGGATACTATAGGTATTGGTGCGGTAGTGGTGCAAGGCATGACAGGTCACTCAAGTCTATGCATGCTACAGAAATATTCACATAGTGGATTAGACAGCAGGCAAAGGGCTATCCAGGCATTAACAGATCATATCCTGAATGCAGACAGGAATACTGGCAAAGTGGTAGGTCTTTAAAAAAGGTACGGCAGGAGTACGACATGAGCTTATGCAAGGAGATTACATACCAGCTTGAATTCCTTTATTTATAAGGGATTAAAGGCTATACACGGCATGAAACCAAAATTTGTTGCATAAATTTCATCATAAATCGCAAATAATTTGTAACTATTCAGCGTATTTTCACCCGCCGCCGCTACGAGCGGGCAAAATCAGGTAATTCGCCACGGAATACCATCTGTAATGCCTGGCTCAAATTTACCTCTTGTTTTCGACAGGTCGAGAGATAACTACGAATGCGGCAGAAAATCTTTGCTCCGTCCAGAGAACGAAAACAGCCCGATATCTTCTGCTGAACCTTCGTCATCCTGATATCGTTTTCAGCCAAATTATTCGTGAAGGGGACGTTTTTGTTGTCCATAAACCTCAGCACATCACCCTCATACTCCCGTAATCGTTCCAGGAGATTGCGCGCCTTTGTCCTTCTCACCCGCCCCCTTTTTCCCTTACGGTTCGTTTCATCAGGGGGAGGGCTTTCGGCTTCTGCATTTTGTAATATCGACTGATACCTTTGCCGGTATTTCTCAGACTCGTTGCTTTCCAACAAGCCTCCCAAATCCTTTACCGCACGATTTATCTCTTCGAGCAATGCTTTCATCTCTTTCGCCCACTGCTGCTTCTTATCCTCTTCCCACACCCCTTCCAATTCCCTCAGGTGGTGCGCATTACACAGCGCATGCGTACAGTAAGGTATAGGTTATAATATGACTTCAGATGGTCGTGACAAAGAGTTCCCCGAGATTGGGGAAGTATCCCGATACTATCCATCGCCTCAGTCCCACGCTTTTCGTGAGGAAAAAAGTGCGTCCACAAACTATTGGATGCACTGTGCAACCAATACCTGTCACCGTTCTTGTTGATGCTCGTTTCATCTCCATGCAACACCTCTGATTTGGCAAGCTCTGACTTGGTTTTCCCCTCGGGGGCTTCCAAATACTCGTAGGCTTCCGTATTAAAGTTGTACAGGGAACCTTCACTCTCCGGCATCCCCATCTGCTCTCCAAAATACTCCTGTATCCTCTCTCATCGTTACTCCATCACGACCCTCTTGCCCTCCTGCCTTCCTCTCACCTTGCGCACGGCTTTCCCTCTTGCGATTCGGATCGCTTGACGGCGCGGCTTACTGCTGGTGCGACTGTTCCGGTTCAGATGTCCCACCATCAGGGTTATCACTAACGCCAATAACCCTACCATTGACCTCATCGCCGGCAACAGCCCTTTCTCCTCTGAAAGAAGCTTCTCTACCTTCTGGAGCATTGCATCTATGTCTCTATTCTCTATCGTCAATGGATGACACCTGTTTGACAGGATAGACAGGATGGACAAGATAAAGACCTTAACCAGAACGAGTCAGAAAGGGGAAATAAAGAACCATGGGGAAAAAGGAGAAATGGAGCAGGAAGGAAATTATGCAGACAAGATATCTCTTCTGCCTCTCTGCTCCCTTACATAAGTCCTTGCTCCTCAGCTTGTCTTTGTTTCTTCTCTGTGTTCTCAGTAGCTAAGCTATAGTACTCAAGATATGAAACCGAACGTATTTTTGATAGGGTGGCATGGACAAACTCGTTTGTCCGTGATGGTACAATCAAACCATGACGCATTTATTTGATTTTATTATGTTCCGTCCGGTTTCATCTATTTGATACTATAATTCTCCTTTATTACACAAATTTTTACGGAAAGTATCAAATCTTTTAGAAATATCTTATCCTGCTCATCCTGTCTATTTCTGTTAATTTAAAGTCTTAAAGTAATATCCGTACATCTCCGGTTCGTCTGGTAAAACGAATGGCATCGAAATATTCCATTAAAGGAACTGCAAATTTACGGGAAGTTTTGGTTAAATCCCTGAATTGTGCCACGTTGATAGAACCGTGTTTCCTGATATATTCCTTAATAATCCCTTTCAATGTATCAAGTGTTGTTGTATGAAAATACAGATCATTTTCCAGTGCAATGATTTTTTTTTGTTCTACAAGCAATGAGATGGTGGACTTGCTAGAGGTGCCAAATTTTGTATACACCTCCTCTATTGAAGGAGGTGTGAATCCTGCATGAAGAAAAAACTCTTCGATCTTGTTTGCTTTACTCTTATCCTGTGCTGATAGTTCGATCTCAAAATCCTTGAGTGATAATTTACCATCAATCACCTTGATGGTTTTTTCCCTTTTTAACGTAGAGAGTGACGCAGCGATAGATAGGGGATGAGTATCCTTCCGGAGAAGTGTTTTGAGATACGTTTCTTCAATGCCTGCTTTCAACGGGTTTTCTTTATGAAATGTTCTGAGTATATGTAAGATCTCTTCCCGTAAAGCAGCAATAATATTACGATGAAAAACAACACCTTTGCCATCGATATCAAATTTTAAAAGAGAACCCTTTTTTACCAATTCTGCTGTAATATCAGCAGCAATTGAAGGATGAATATTGGCCTGTCTGGAGATATCATCAGATGTAAGGACTGCGTGACTATTATTCAGGTAGATTTGCTCTATAATATCGGCAAGATTTCCACTTGCTAAAGTTTTTAGGATTTTTAGTGTTTCTCCTTTAAAACGTTTTAGCCGGGTTGTATTTGATCTTAAAACCACGCCTCCACCAATTGTGTAAGCGGGTGAATATGACCGAATAATAAACCGATCATTTCTTTCAGTAGTAATGAGATTCTCCAAAAAGATTTGTATGCATGATTCTTCACCCGGTTTCAGGCTATCTCTATCGAGTAATATAACACGGCCCATTACTTCTGAAGTATTACTATGAAATCGTATGCGAGTCCTGTTTTTTAAGGGATTTTTTATACTCTTAATCAATTTCAGTGTAGCATCGATGAGGTTTGTAGGTTCCAGATATCCTGGAATAGAAAGTTCATACCCACGCTTTACCTCACCCGATTTAATACCGGTGAGATTGATTGCCGCCCGTTGCCCTGCAAAGGCGGTATGGACTTGCTCTCCCGTTACCTCTATTCCCCTTACCCGTAAGGTCTTTTTTAGAGGTAATATTTCTACTTCGTTATCTACAGAGATTTGACCGCCAAGGATAGGGCCGGTGACAACACATCCATATCCTGAAATAGTGAAAGACCTATCGATTGGCAATCGAAATACACGATCACTCCCACGGACCTTTACCTGAGTAATGAGTTTTTTTATCATTGCCTTACAGGATTCTATCCCTTCACCAGTAATTGTGGAGACGGGCAGAATAGGGGCATGCTCTAAAGTGGTGCCAGCCAAAATTCTTTTGATGTCATCCTGTACTACCTCCAGCCATTCATCTGTTACAAGATCTTTTTTCGTTACTACAACAATCCCGTGCTGAATGCCCAGAAGGTTTATAATCTCAAGATGTTCAACTGTTTGTGGCATAACGCCACCATCGGCTGCAATGACAAATAACACAAGATTGATGCTTGTTGCACCTGCCAGCATATTTTTAACGAAACGCTCATGTCCGGGTACATCTACAATGCTAATCCTGTAATCTGAATTGAGATCCAGATAAGCAAAGCCTATGTCTATGGTTAGCCCACGCTGTTTTTCTTCAGGTAATCTGTCAGCATCAATACCCGTCAAAGCCTTAACCAGCGATGTTTTCCCGTGATCGATATGTCCGGCAGTGCCAATGATTAAATGTTCTGTATGGAGGGTATGTGTGGATTGTTCCATAAGTTATGTACTTTTTATATCGCTGTCTCGAATTTTCAAATTATTTATCCTCCTTATCTGCGTAATCTGCGGACTTGTTTCTTATAAAACCTGAGGATATCTTTTCTAATGCTGTAGCAATCGTATCGACTTCTGTATCATATACCGTACGCATATCCAAGAGAACCCGGCCTTGTTCAATTCTTGCAAAAATAGGAGGGGTATTGCCTCTGAGTTGTGTAGCTAATTCTTCAGCGGGTATTTTTTCTGAATGGAGAGAAACAAGTTTTGTCGGAACTGTTTCACCCGGCAATGTTCCTCCTCCCATTTCTGAAACACCGTCTATAAGTGAGCTACTCAGAGAAATCTTTGTTTCCTGATGTATGATGTCTCGTAATCTTTTGCCTCTTTCTTCAACAACTCCAAGTGGCGCTAAAATTATCTTGAGAGTTGGAATTTCCTGTAAAGCAAGATCCTCTTCAAGGTAAAGCCTTAACGTCGCTTCCAGTGCAGCAATAGTGAGCTTTCCTACACGAAGTGCGCGGGTTAATGGATTTTTTTTCAGCAGATCGACCCATTTTTTCTTACCTGCAATGATACCACCCTGTGGACCTCCTAATAATTTATCGGTACTAAACGTTACGATATCAACTCCTGCCTTTATGGCTTCCTGCACGGTTGGCTCATGGGGTAGTCCAAATTTTTGAAGATCGATTAACGCTCCACTTCCAAGATCATAAGCAATAGGAATAGTGCGGGTTTGACCTAAGGAAACAAGATCTTTTATATCTACAGACTCAGTAAAACCAACGATTTTAAAATTGCTTTGATGCACTTTAAGAATAAGTCCTGTATGCTCAGTAATAGCATTGCTATAGTCGCTCAGATAAGTCTTATTGGTAGTCCCAACCTCGACCAGGAGAGCTCCACTTCTTGTCATAACATCAGGCATCCGGAATGATCCGCCAATTTCAACAAGCTGGGAACGGGAAACGATGACTTCCTTATTTTTGGCTACGGTATCTAAGGTCAATAAAACAGCCGCAGCATTGTTGTTGACGACAAATGCCGACTCTGCTCCTGTAATCATGCAGATAAGCTGTTCAATACTATGGTACCGGGAACCCCTTCTTCCGGTAAACCGTTCGATTTCGAGGGTACAGTAACTTTTTAATGTATGTTCTAACTGTTTTGCAGCCTTATCCGTAAGCGGTGCCCTGCCAAGTCCTGTATGGAGGATAATACCCGTTGCATTAATAGCATGCTCAATACCACATAACTTCTGCTGAAGGGATACCCGGACTAATTGGCAAATTCTTTGAGGCGATATATCAACGGTTTGGAGTTGCGTAAGATCTTCTGCCCCTTTCGCCTCCTTCTGAAAGTGGGAAATATCAGAGAAGGGCAATTGGATGCGATCTGGTTGTGGTACGTCTGTTTTGCCGGTAAATGCTTGCCGGATATTTTCTAAAACCTCTCTCACGGTATCAACAATAAGTTGTCGCGGATACATACCCGTTAATGGGGATAGTTCCGGTGATTCGAGAAGTTTGTTAACCGATGGAATCGTCCTGAATATGTGTTGACTCATAGAGAATTCTGTAACCACAGATTGTTCAGGTTACCCGGATAAGATAATGATGAAATAGAGAAGCAACTTTTTAGTATTTTATATGCTTTGATATTTACAATAACCTTGATTTTAGCAGCAATTTTACGACATGCAAGGTAATTTTAGGTATAGGAAACTCAATTCTGTAGGGCAATTCTTTTTTATTGGCTATTTTGCGCCTTCAAGATTTTTTCTTGATTTAGCTATTTTAATAAATAGAATAGCTAAAAAGAGAAATTTTTACTCAGTGATCTCTATTTTCATAATGAACGACCATATCTCCAACACTACGAATATTTCATTGCTTTTGCAAAACTTATATCATGAGAGCACTGAGAGGGTGAGGCAAACCCTTGAAGAAATTGGCAAAGTTGGAAAAGGAAATCATGAAGTCATGAAGGCGCTTCAGGAATTCTTACAAAAGGAAAAACAAATGCCCCTCCGTATTTTAGCTGCCCAAACCATATCAAGAGTAAAAACGATTGCTCCGCGACCCACAGAGGAATTTAAAAAACCAGGTATCTTGCAATGTCCAGGCGCTGAGAGGATCAAAAGGGTAGAGATTATTGATGTACTATGTCCGCACTGTCATAGGGAAGTCACCGCATCGATAGCGGGTTTTGAATATGAGTTTGCTTGTGAAAATTGTGGGGAAATGATGCAGCGTGATATAGCTGAAAGCTGCATTGAGAAGTGTCCGGTAGGAAGCAAATGCGTTGGAGAGGAACGGTATCAAAAATATTTGAAAGGGAGAAGATTGGGTGGTAATTATAAAACTTAACGACATAAATCGTAATTCTGTTCACCGTTGCCAAATTTAACGGCTTCTTCGTACTCATTGCTTTTTAACATCTCGATAAAGGCTTCAAGCCTGGTTTTCATGGCTCCATCCAGGCGTCCGGGACGATCACAATCGAGTGTGAGGATAGGGAGTTGGATGTGCTTTCTGATAACGACATCGTGGATATGTCGATGACAAAAACTCTGGACATAATGGATAAGTCCTCTGACATTCCGATGCTTTACCTCCTGTTGAATGTCTTTTAAGCGTGAAAAGATATCATAGGGATAGGTGTATTGGCTATACTGTTCAAGTAAGTTTTTTGTGTGGTAGGGCATACTAAATTGCCTTTGAATTTCATTAAATACAACGTGAGCGCCTATGGAAGAAAGGAATGAATAAAGGTCTTCGCCTATAGGAGGTATTCCGACAATCCCTATCCGAAGATCCTGTTGAAAGGGGTCCCGGTCTCTGGCGAGTTTTAAAAACCTCCTGGCTCGTTCCTCAAAGATGATATAATCTCCCATCAAATCGCTCGTGGATACCGTCCAAATGTGGTTTTCCTCTCCTGTTACTGTATTTTCAGCCCAGGTGAGTCTGTCGATCTCGTGTACGTGTGCCCGAACTGCATCAAGGCATTTTTTCATTTCTTCCGATTTTTTATAATCTACTCCGAGGCCATTAGCAAGTTTTATAAGTTGATTATACAAAAAATCCTTATCCATGTTAGAATGTGGATATGCAAAGGGAATAGTTTGAATACCTTCCGATTGAAATATCTCCATCAATGCCTGATTGTTGCTGCAATCGCCCTGAATTACACTAACGACTTTTTTTATGTGATATTTCCTTACAGCCGAATAGATGCCTTTTATCCAGGCACAGGTATTTCTTGGTAATCCTGCAGATTCGGCATCTTCAACCATTTTAAAAGGAAGTTTGTCGCCGATAAAGATATTATTTAGATCTATCGGTATATATCCTGCGGCAAAGATGATTTCAATAGGTATTGTTGATGTAATCCCAATAATCCTGTCTGTTGGAAGTTCTTCCATAATGGGAAGTGTAGGAAGTACATGGTCGTTAAATTTTAGATTCATAAAGATAATTATATCAATTGTAGGAATAAAAATCATTAAATGATTATCGAAGAGGGAGAAGAGTTCTCAGTTTTCCTAAGACCTCCGGATTCATTATTTTTAATTTCCCATTAAATTTATGTATCGAAGACCTTTCTGGTTGACTTGTAAAATAGCAGGTGATATAAAATATAGATTTGTATATTGAAATCTTAAAGTATCTTGAGCATACGAAAATTTAAAAATTTCGTGTTATTTTAATATTACGATAATCGGGCTTATTACGTATGAAAAATGTGGAGATTATTAATAAAAAACCTGTAGCTGCAGGTCTTGTGGATTATGAGAAGACCCATAAGGAATTTTCCTGGGAGATTATTAAGAGAGAGTTTGATATAGACGATGATAAGGTAAATATTGCCTACGAAGCGATTGATAAGCATGCCAAAACCTGGCGGAAGAACAAAGTGGCATTGTATTGGGAAGGCGCTGATGGTACCTGTCAGAAATATACATTTCTGGAAATGAAAAAACTTTCTGATAAATGCGCAAACATGCTCCGGGCGTTGGGGGTAAAAAGAGGAGATCGCGTTTTTATATTTCTACCCCGTTTACCGGAGCTTTATATTGGTATGGTAGCAATCGCAAAACTTGGTGCTATTGCAGGACCGATGTTTTCTGCCTTTGGACCAGATGCCGTTCGTGATCGGTTACAGAACAGTGAGGCCAAGGTATTAATTACCACGCCTGAATTAAAAGAGCGTGTTGATGCCGTATTATGGGAATTACCAAAGTTAGAACACATTGTGCTCGTCAATCATAAAGAGGATGAAGAACTCGAAGAGGGGAATGTATGTTATAAGACATTAATGAGAGATGCATCCGATATATTTGAAATGGAGTGGGTGAAACTGGAAGACCCGCTTTACATCCTGTATACCTCAGGGACTACGGGAAGACCCAAGGGAGTAACGCATGTACATAATGATATGGTCTCACATTACATTACCACACAATGGGTGCTGGATTTGAGAGATGACGATGTCTATTGGTGTACGGCTGATCCAGGGTGGGTAACAGGGACAGTATACGGCTTATGGGGGCCGTGGCTGAACGGCATCTCCTTTTATGTTTTTGACGGCAGGTTTGATGCTGCCACGTGGTATGAAATTATCCAGAATTATAAAGTTACTGTATGGTATACTGCACCGACGGCTTTGCGGATGTTAATGAAAGCCGGTGATGATCTTGTAAAAGAATACGATTTGAGCAGCTTGCGGTATGTTTGTAGTGTGGGTGAACCACTTAACCCGGAAGTAATCAGGTGGGGTTTAAAGGTCTATGGTTTACCAATCCATGATAATTGGTGGCAGACGGAAACAGGGTCTATTATGATTGCGAATTATCCGTGTTTGCCTATAAAGCCTGGCTCAATGGGAAAACCTTTTCCGGGTATTGAAGCGGCTATTATCGATGGTACAGGGAGTAAGTTATCTGCGGGGCAGCATGGACTGTTAGCTTTAAAACCTGGTTGGCCGTCCATGTTAAGGGCCGTATGGGGTGACGAGAAGCGATTTAAAGAGTATTTCAATATTAATGGATGGTATGCAACCGGCGACACGGCATATAAAGATGAGGATGGCTATTTCTGGTTCGTAGGAAGGGCTGATGATGTAATTAACACGTCCGGTCATAGAGTAGGTCCCTTTGAGGTGGAGAGCGCCTTGCTTGAGCATAGGGCCGTAGCAGAGTCTGGTGTAATTGGTAAACCTGATGCTGAGCGGGGAGAAATTATTAAGGCCTTCATAGTGCTTCGGGAAGGTTATAAGCCATCGCATGAGTTGGAGGAAGAACTCAAGATATTTATAAGGCACCGTTTGGCAGCACATGCATATCCAAAAGAGATAGAGTTTTGTGCCAACTTACCAAAAACCCGCAGTGGTAAAATTATGCGCCGGTTACTGAAAGCAAAAGATCTGGGATTACCTACAGGAGATATATCTACTCTCGAAGATTAATCTGGCTGAGATTACCAGAAGTATTGTTGTGGAGCAGAAAATTTTTCATGAAGGAGAAATGTATGTCAATGGAACAAACGAAATTTAATAAACCTTTTTTTAATACGGTAGAACCTATCAAGATTAAAGATCCACTCGCTATAGCATTAGGTGCAATGGATAGAAATGAGGCTTTTGTTTTTACTTATACCGACGCTGTAAAATTTGCGGGGCATTCATGCCCGGCAGTTTCCGGCGCATATAAGTTAACACAATTGGCCTTGAAGAACCTGTACGGTAATGAGATCCCGATACGTGGACAAATAAGGGTAATATTTAAAGGGGGAATAGACTATAAGGTAAATGGTCCGATATCACAAGTCGTTACCTTAGTTACCGGCGCCGCAGGAGAAAGCGGTTTTAAAGGATTAGGTGGCGGCAGATATAACAGACAGAATTTATTATCTTTTGATGAAACACAAGAAGCGGATGAGGATGCAGTGTGTACGGTACTATTTGAAAGATTGGATAATAAAAAAAGAATAGAGATTAGCTATAGCAATTATATGCTTCCTGCCAATCCCAAAATGGGAGATTTGATGCCATTAGCAGTAACAGGCAAGGGGACTGATGCAGAAATAAAAGAGTTTGGTGAATTATGGCACGATAGGATTAAAGTTGTCCTGATGAATCCACCAGACGGAATGTTTGTTATAAGGGAATTGAAATGATCTGTACCTTTCTGCAATTAAGAACTCTGTTAACAGGAAAAATACTTATAGGGATTTTGTTTGCGGGCAATATTCTGTTCATGGCATTTGCTTCTGCGCGAGCCGAAACGGTAATTGCTCATGCCAATGTAGTATGGGAAATGACTGATGTTGTGGTACAGGAGGATACAAGCTTATGCTGGAAAGTGGAAAAGGGTGATGTATGGTCTTTTAATCCTAAATTATTTCCAAATGGACATACTGCCGATGGTATTCCCATCAATGCTTTGAAGGATTATGTGCAACCGGGTCAACCTATTGGAAAGCTTTTTGGCAGAATTGGAGATTATGGCAGAATATTTCCTATGGGAATTTCCGGGTCTATTCGTATCCTTCCTAGTGAAGATGGTGAATTCTTATATCTATCCATGAACGATGATATAATCGGGCTTTACGGTAAAGGATTTAAGGATAATAAGGGAGAACTTATCGTAAAAATTAATCAGATAAAGGAGAAATAATTCTCTGTGCCTGGATGTATTTCTGAATTATTGAGAGACGGGACTTCAAAGAGAGTAACAAAAAGATATACGCTTATGAGATATTATCTTCTCAAATTCCCTTTGCCGCAAGTTTCCTAAGCAAATATATATCTTGACGAAGATATTTTAAGGTGTATAATGGGACAATATTTATTGGTAAAAGTATTATAAACACGGCGAAAGGGGGTGGAAAAGGGGGGAACTATTATATGTTTTTATGGTACTTCTATAAATTTTACTATCAAATCAATAAGAAAGGAGAAAGTAGGTATGTTTAGGAAAATATTTGCAGGGTTAATGGGTGTGGCATTGGCCACTGGAATTGGAATGACAACAGCTCAGGCTTATACAGTTAAACCTGCAAAGTTATGGGTTACAGCAATCGCCATTGGTACACCGATTGAAGGGGCAGAGATTAAGGTTGGTGATAATACTTGTACAACAGGAAAAAATGGTACCTGTGTATTCGAATTAAAGCCTGGAATGTATGAAATCTCAGTTCATGAGCATGGTGGCGCAAGTGCTCATACAAAGGTTAATCTCCAGGAGAAAGATATCCGGTTTATATCCCTGGATTTAGGCGCAAGTGCGCTTCATCCAAGCGGACATCACTAATCGTGATAATACAGAAAAATTCTAAGTAATATCCTCATTTAAGGCAGTTGTTATCTGCTTCTCTTAACAACTGCCTTTTTTCTTATTGAAACATGACTAAATTAAAGAAAATACTTTGCCCTATTGACTTTTCCCCCTGTTCTACCTATGCATTAAACTATGCAATTGACTTATCAATGAAAGATCAGGCATCGTTGTATCTTGTATATGTTATAGAAACGCACATAAACAATGTGGGAGATGTAGTAAAACAAATTGATCTCTCTTTGGAAGATCAACAGACAGATAATCTCAAAATACGGCTTATAAACCTGATACCTGATAAAATACGAGAAAAAGTTTATGTAGATACTTTTATTGTTAAGGGCATTCCATTTGTTGAGATAATAAAGGCCGCCAAAGACAAGCAAGTAGATTTGATAATTATGGGTACGCATGGCAGAACTGGACTAAAGCATATATTAATTGGAAGTGTTGCTGAAAGGGTTATACAAAAGGCCCCTTGTCCTGTATTAAGCATAAGACTTCCGGAGCAATTGTTTTCCATGCCGTAGATATTTGTTCACAACTACCTATTTTCAAACACTGGTTGATTACCACCAAAATTACCTGTACGTAAAGTACTTCTTTCTCTGCAAAATAAACTATTATCTAGAACGGTGTTTCCTTATATAGTAATTACTTAAACACTTGTGTAAATATAGTTATTATGCATTGCTTGCAAGTATTTTGCGGTATGCTAATTGCTCGATTTTGATAACACATCTATAAGCATCGTTTTATTGTGGTAAAGAAGTGAATAAAAATTATTATTAAGAGATCAAAACTTGTTTGCAAAAAGATATAATTCAAAATCAGGATCAACCCATTTGAATGCTGATATACAGGCTCATGGAAACATTGACAAGAAGCATGCATCCCCTGTGAGAAAAAAGAAAAGATGGGGAGAATTTGACCGTATTTTTGATATGATAACAGACCCTATAGTGGTATTTGATACAGAATTTAAGGTGGTAAATCTCAATAAGGCAGCAAGGCATTTTTTTACGGGGCGGCCGCTAGGAAAAAAATGCTTCCTAATAAAGCATAAGTTCGCACTAGCTTGTAAGGATTGTCCAATATGGCAGACACTGAAGACTGGAGTAACAGCAACGAGCGAAATATTAAGTCCCAAAAGTGGCGACCCTATTCTTTTAAAAACATACCCTGTATATACCCGATTGAGAAAGATAAAGGGTGTTGTTATGATTGGCAGAGAAAGTAATGACATACCGGTAAAGTGGAAGAGATAAAAATCTTGACAAAATATTGCTGATTTTGTGTAATGTCTGGTAAATAAGTCTTTGTTACTATCCTCTCAAAAGATGCTATAATATAGCACATAAATTTCAGTCGCATGAAAGGTATTTGTTTGTTCTATATATTTCATGAAATCTATCTCATATAAATATTGGATTGCTTTACTGTCTTTTCTTGTCTTGACAGGATGTTTAAGCGGGCAAAGACCGCCAGTAAGACTTTCTCCTGATCTTGATAAAAGACTTTATCAAATAACTCCATTACCTGTTACTATAGGTTTGTACATTGAGCCTCATTTGCGTAATTTTATTCAAGAAGCGCCACTAAGGCAATATGAGGCTGGTTCACCTCGCTATGTTTTCCCGAATTTTGTTTTTCCCATCGGAAAATCTCTCTCTTTGAAATTAGAGGAAATGTCAAAGGTTCTCTTTAAGAATGTAATACCAATAGGTGATCTGCAAAGTAAGGAAGATTTGAGTAAAAAAGGTCTGGATGGCATTTTATCCGTTAGTTTAAAGGATTCAGAAATTGAACTTTATATTGAAGAATCTGTATGGAGAGCTGTTGGAAAACATAACCTTTCGGTAACGGCATCTTTTTTAGATCCAAACCTCAGTAAAGTATGGGATTCGGATGTTTCTGCGGAAGGAAAAGGGCTTGATTTTGTAACTTCTAAGGTAGAGTATGAGTGGTGGATGACCACAGGTCCTAATTTTGCTCCGGCGGTGGATGATGCTATTCAAAAGCTTACCTATGCGCTTGCCCGGAAAATTGTTGCCTCAGAAGAGATATCTGATTATATCTACAAAGAGAAACAATAAGTATAGAGAAATATCTTTGGTCAAATAAAATCAACAACTATGGCGATTGTATTATTGGTTTTTTTTAGTTGGCTACAATCTGAGCTTCCTTCCGAAGGCGATCGAGTAGTTTAAGGATTTCAGCATCAAGTACTTCTAAACGCACTTTCTCCTTAACGCTTGTAAATTGAATGCGAGAACCTTCTTTCTTATCAGTAACCTTTATGAGATGATATCCATATTCTGTCCGAACTGGCCCACCCACTTGATCCACCTGTAAAGCAAATGCAGTGTCTGAAAATGACTTTGCAAGATTACTCTTTCTCTGAATAAACCCTAAATCTCCACCAATGAAGGCAGACGGGCAGTTGGAATATTTTCTTGCGGTTTCATCAAAGGTGCTTCCCTGATCAATTTCCTTTTTAATATTTTTGATATGCTCAAGCGCCTGAGCATATTCTTCCGGTGTCTTCATATTTCTTGTATCTACGAGGATGTGACTTACCTTTACCGATTCTCCATTAAAGAGATTTTTGTTCTCCTCAAAAAACTTCTCTAACATCCTGTCATCAAGTTTGTCATGAAAATATTTTTCAAGGGCAATAGAGTGTTTTACACTTTTTTTAAATTCCATCATATGAGAGCCAATAGATGTAAGGACCTGTTCCAGTGATTGAGTACCGCCAATAGTGCCTCTTATCTGATCTATCTCCCTTTCAATCTCTTCCGGTACAACCACTAAACCTTGTTTATCAATGAACTCTTCCAACAGGATATCAGTAATCAATTGATCTATGATTTCTTGTTTAATAGTATCCAGAGTATCAGGATCTACATCCTTAAAGTTACTGAGCCTGTTACTTATGTCTTCTTGTAATATTTTTTTACCATTAACCGTTGCTACAACATCGTTTTGATATTTTTTATCTGCGGAGAATGCAGTTTGCTGAAATAAGGTTAAAGCCAAATAGAGTAAAGGTACTATGAGTTTGTTCATTATCTTATCTTGCCAAATATAGATGATTTTTTGTAATAAAATTCCATAGGTTCAATAGCAGCTTCAATCAGTTACGTAAAATTAACTATACAAAACCATCCAAAAATTGTCAAATCGAATAAGTATCCGGGAAACAGGGGAGTACGATGAGATTTTCATATACACTCCAGATTTATATCTTTTAATATCTCATTCAGCTTTTCTACTATATTAATTCTATGGGTACCAGCCCAATATATGCGATTGCATTGCTGGCAGATGTGGAATTTGTCTTGTATTGAATAAACATACGGAAATACTTTATCCTGGATCTTTTCTTTATGGATAGTATCTAAAGATCTATTGCAGACCAGACACCTCGTAAAGATGTTAGTTTTGTAATCAATGTTGTAATAAGTGATTACCTGTTTGAGTTGCTCTTTATAGTTGCTGTCTTTAATGTAAAGGGAGTTCTTTGCTGATATACGTTCTATTAATTTCTTATCCATGGAGAGTATTATACGGTCATCGCGAAGAGCTCTGGCAATGAGAGCATCATCTGAAATAGAAGGTTCATATACCACATCATATCCTAATATGCGTAACCATTTTGCGAGTCTGCCAAGCATAGCATCTGCAATAAATTTTAAGGATTTTGAGATCATATTGAATACCGACTTCGTAAATACTTTTTCAGAGAAGATAAGAAGACCGGAGGTTTTTTTCTGTTTTTATCTTTTGAGTATTGATTGACTACAATAGATTGTAGTTTAATTATACTCGTATTTCCTCAAAACCTTTCAATCGATAATCAATCTCTCCTAGTCTCTGTTCATGTGATTCACGGATGTAGCCTATATCTTTTGGTTGGATACTGAATAAGCTGGTGCCATAGGCATCAACGGCAACCGGGTCAGTGCCTATAATGATACGTCGTGCATGATCTGCAGAATTGTCAACGTCATCTAATCTTCCGCCGGTAGGACCGTGATTTTTCAGAATACGGAAGGCGTCGAGTACGGTAAGGTCTATCTTGACGAATTTATTAAGATCAGCAATTTTTGGATGAATATTGGTATGCAGGCTGCCCCGGTCTCCACCAATCATACCAAAAACATTTTTTAGTCCCATAGAAAGCCGTGATGTGCCATGCTGTTTTGCAATAGGGACATTAATGAGAACATCTACTTCATTGGCGTATACCATTTCCTCATAAAAATACCACGATTTCAAGATTTTGCCATCAGGGATAGTAAAATCCTTGAAACGGCTCTTATTAAGATAAATTACCTCAGCCCCTGACTGATGGGCTGCTGTGGCAATACCACTATTAACATAAGATGGTTCGGGGTTTGCGGAACAGGTATGATCCATTACCTTTACTACGCTTGCCCCTGCCTCCCTGCACAACTCCACCAGGGCTGCTACTACAAAAGGATTGGTATTGGCGGCGAATTCTGGTTTCTGATTCCATGCAATATTGGGCTTGATAACAACTCTATTGCCTTTGGAAACAAGTTTATTCATACCGCCCAGAGCGTTCATAGCACGACGTACCATCTCTTTTATTACAGTGACTTCTTTGATAGGATCAGTAACATTCCCATAAGCAACGACCAATCCAGGCTTTAATTGGTGTTCCTTTTGTTTCTTTAAGTTTGGTTTTTTCTTCATGGTACTCAAATAGGACAACCCATATAAGCCAGCGCCTACAGTAATACCAGTCTTGAGAAATGTCCTGCGTGAGATTTTATCATGCCTGTTCATAGCAGTCAGTTTATCAATAATTTGGGTTTGCGCTATAGTGAAATAATCATATGAAATGCTTTGATCCGATAGAAGACGATTGAACTAGCTAACAGTCTGTAAGTACTATTTCAACTCCGCCAGGTTTTTGTAGCGTTTTTATTATCTCAAACATTATCATAAAAAGCTAGACTTTTTGGTAGAGATTAAAAGAAGGGTTTAACGATGAGAGGGCATTCCGATTGTTAGTTTAACAGAATCATTCATATGGTAAATCTTATTGTCTGTTTGCTCTCCTGATCTATAAATATTAGCGTGTTAATAGTATAAATAGAATTCCATTGAATTCACGAAAGTGATTCCATATAATTCGCATAGAAAAATATTTAGAAAAATCAACCTTACACCTTTGTGTTTCGTTGATATATTTAGTTAAAGAATGGGAGGCTTTTTGAATACATGCTTGATATAAATTTTATCAGGAATAACCCTGACAAGATCAAACAGGCTATCGCCAATAAACATGAAAATGCGGCCAGTATTGACGAAATTTTAGAGCTTGATGTACAGCGCAGGTCTACAATCTATGCCTGCGAACAGTTAAAGGGTAAGCGTAATGAGAGATCAAAGGCTGTCAATGAACTGAAAAAAAAAGGGCAGGATGCTTCCGGGATTATTGAAGAAACAAAGAAGATCGGTGATGAAATAAAATCCAGTGAAGAGAAACTAAAAGCGTTGGAATCTCAAATGAATAACCTTCTCCTCCGCATTCCAAATATTCCTTCTGCAGACACACCTATTGGCAAGGATGAAAAGGATAATGTTGTTGTCAAAACCTGGGGAAACCGGAAAGTATTTGATTTTACTCCTCTTCCCCATTGGGAACTGGGGCGTATTCTGGACATTCTCGATTTAGAACGATCTTCAAAGATTTCCGGGTCAGGCTTTATATTATTAAAAGGTCTTGGGGCAAAACTTGAACGCGCCTTATTTAGTTTTATGCTGGATCTTCATACCAGGGAGCATGGATATACTGAATTATTTCCACCGTTTCTCGTTAACCGCACGGCTATGACGGGAACAGGGCAGTTGCCGAAGTTAGAAGAGGATATGTACCGGACTGCTGTTGACGACCTTTTCCTCGTGCCCACAGCAGAAGTGCCTGTTACCAATATCCATCGTGATGAAATATTCTCATACAAAGATCTTCCTGTTTACTATACAGCCTATACCCCTTGCTTTCGGCGTGAGGCAGGTTCTTACGGTAAGGATACGAGGGGCATTATACGAGTCCATCAATTCAATAAAGTAGAGTTGGTTAAACTGGTGAGACCGGAAACATCTTATCATGAGCTGGAATTACTCGTTGGTAATGCAGAAAAGGTGCTTCAACTTTTAGGACTTGAATACAGGATAGTAAAATTGTGTACCGGGGATATGAGTTTTGCGGCTGCAAAATGTTATGATATCGAGGTCTGGTCTCCTGGGTTAGATAAATTTTTAGAGGTTTCTTCCTGCAGTAATTTTGAAGATTTCCAGTCAAGACGTATTAATGTGCGTTTCCGGGATGAAGATGGAAAGATAGGATTTGTGCATACATTAAACGGATCTGGCTTAGCTCTGCCAAGAACGGTTATTGCGCTTCTTGAGACCTATCAGCAAAAGGATGGATCTATCGTAATTCCGGATGTGCTTTATCCCTATATGAGTGGTATTAAGGTTATTGATAAAAAGGAATTTAAATGAATACTGATTTTTTATTTTAAAGAATAGCTCTTTCCAAATATCTCGATACCAATCCATTTTCCCTCTGAACCGATGAGTAATTTTCCTTTGCCGGTAATGAGTAAAAATACCACGAGTAAAGGAAATAGTATAGGAATTGCAATAAGGAATATGAAGAGTGTTACCAGCACCACAGGTATCGATGCAACGAGTGCAACACCCAGTATTGGGAAGATAAGCATGAATACGATGGTTAAAATGCCAAAAGCAAATGCAAAGAGAGGGGGCAGGATAGCGATAGATAATGTGCCCCAGAATACCTTACCCATAAAGCCGGAAATCTTCTTTCCAAACAATATTACCCCACTATTCATATCTTCTTGAGCTGTTTCAGGACGCTCAAATTCTGGCATTTTTTCAGAAATAGGTTCTTCCTGTTCAGGTTGTTCTTTTGCAGGCGACTCTTCTATTGCAGTTACTGAGGAAGGATTATCTGCCGTTGTTTTCTGGGATGTTTCTTTTTTCTCCATGTTTTCTGAGAAAACATTATTTACCTGTACTTCCTGCGATATCTCTTTTATTTCTTTTTTCTCAGGAGAGATAGTATCTACCGGTAGTTCTTTAATTTCTACCTTCTGAAGAGTATCCTCAGATTCCTTTATCTTTTTTTTCCTTTTCCATATTGCCATATTGAAACATCTTATCCTTTAAAAATTACAGATCTTCATATAAACTTGCAATGGCTTGGGTAGCGATAGCCTCACCACGCCCAATGGCATCTATCCCTTCCATTGTTGTTGCCTTTATGTTGACTCTATTTACATCCATACGGAGACATTCTGCTATATTTCTCTTCATTTCCAGTTTTTTAATACCAATTTTTGGTTGTTGTGCAAGAATCATTACATCTATATTATTGATTATATAGCATTGTTCTTTTACAAGGTCCGCAACCCTTGAAAGAAGGATTTTACTGGAGACCCCTTTCCATTTTTGATCAGTATCAGGAAAGTGCTCTCCTATATCACCAAGAGCTGCCGCTCCCAATAAGGCATCACATACTGCATGGAGTACTACATCGGCATCTGAATGACCAAGGAGACCCAGATGATAATCAAATTCTACTCCTCCCAGCACTAATTTGCGGTTTTCAACAAGTTTATGAATATCGTATCCAATCCCAAAGAGCATATGGCTTACTTTTTACCATAAGATTCTTGTTCTAATATGGATAGTCTTTTTTGTGCTTTTTTGCATGATTTTGCATTAGGACTATATACGGCAGCTTGCCTATAAATTACTTTGGCTCTGTTATAATCAGCCATTTTATCATACATCTCAGCAGCATGTAAAAGTGCTGGTTGCTTGATATCTGGATTTAACTGATAACTCTTTATATAATATTTTGCTGCACTTTCATAATCCTTAAAATAAATACTGGCGTATATTTCTGCAATTGCAAAGGCGGCATCATCTACCTTATCACTATCAGGATACTCCTGTAGCAGCTTTTCCAGACGCTTAATGGCTGTAATACGGTTTTCTTTACTGAGTGATTTTTTATACATCAAACCATCTTTAAGGAGTATATTTGCACCCTCAATATCCCGGAAGGCCGTTCCTGTTTGCACATCCCCCAGCCCTTCATTAGTATACAAAGGTTGTGGCACTTTATCCAACGCATCAAGCTCCCTGCGAGCTTTTTGGAGGCGAAGTTGATTACCGGTACTCTGATAATGTTCTCTCAATTCATCAAGCGCTTTTCGGTAATTTTGTCGGGATAAGGTAACGGCATAAATTAACTGATCTTCTTCATTCTTTAATTTATCAACGGATAATTTTGTTTTGCACACAATGCAGTACTTCTCATTTTCATCAATATTATCAAAGCAATTCAGGCAATAGTTTGCGCCAAATGCTGTATAGGAGACGAATATGAAGCATACTGTCGCGAGCAACATTCTTACTGTTTTCATGCATTTCTCCTCAGCTAAGACCACTTTTTCGCATAAGGGTTTTCACGCTTTCTAATAACATATTTACCTCAGACACCTGCCTGACTATCTCTTCCCTCTCTGTCCAGCGAAGATCCCTGTATGATGAAATATTATTGCTGATGTCTTCAATTACGCGGTCAATAGCTTTATCTATTTCAAACTTCATAAATTCTACAAATCGCTCACAAATTGCATCCGTCCGTTTAATAAACTCATTACGGAAGGTCTTCCGCCGTTTAGGAAGAATGGCAAATCCGATAGCCGCCAATGCGACGGAAATTCCTATAGTAACCGGAGGAGGTACAATCCATGAGAATATCATAATAGCACTAACTCCAATACCAATAGCAAATGCTTCGGTCACCAGAAAGCTAATGAATCCACCTTGAACAGAACTATTTATCCTTTCTGATTCCCGGTCGATATCCAATTCTCTGAATTCTTTAGAACGGGATTTTAAGGCGATTTCTATTTCGTGCTTTCGGTCATCATAGTGACGTTCGGCATGTCCGTCAAGAATGCTTCCAGCTCTACGGTCATATCCTACTTCTTTTTCAATATGATCTCTTGCCAGATCCCATAATGCACGGTTGTTTCTTGCCACATAATCTACTACATCGTCGATAATGCGGTCTAAGTCAACTTGTGGATTCAAAAGTCCATATACTTCTCTCTTAAATTTTTCATCAATCTTTTCCCGTCCTACTTTAGAAAAAGTTACTGATTTTATCGTAACGTATGAATTCAGGAAGTTATCTAGTTTTTCTTTTAATCGTGAGAATACCAGCTTAATCTCATCTTTATATTTTAATGTGTATTCCTGCATGTCGTGTTTTTTATTCTTAAGTCGTGTCTCAAATCGTTCAATACTTTTAATGTCTGTATTACATTTATTAACCTTTTCAGACAGATTGTGCTGAAGCTCGGTAAAGACATTAAAGAGGTATTTTAGAGGGCTGACCAGCTTAAAGTCGATCTTTGTATCCAGATCCAGTTTATCAAAGATAAAATTTTCGACTTCCACGATTTTACTTTTATCAAGCAGCTCTTTATTTCCTTCAACCTTTGCCCTGTATGCCTCTCTGGCAGATACCGCTAAAATTTTAGGCTCAAAACCTAATAGACGATAGCAATTTTTTTCCAAAAAGTTTATGATTTCGTTGAGTTCTTCTGGTGTTTTTAGATCTATCTTATTGAGAATGAACAGCACTTTCCTGCCCCATTTATTTTTAAGGAATTGTAGAAATTGACGTTCACTCTCCGTAAATGGATGGTCTGCAGATGTCACAAAAAGTACGAGTTCTGCCCTGTGAACAAAACTTTCTGTTAGGGCTGAATGTTCTATAATAATTGAATTTGTGCCAGGAGTATCAACCAGGGTAACATCCTTCAGTGATTCCATAGGATAAGTTGCCTGACATAAATGATCGCCAACTTCTTTAATCTCGACCTTATCGCCATAGGTTAGGAGGGTAATTCGATTGGTTGTGGGCGTTGGGCCATCTGTAAGGACTCGTTCACCGCACATAGCATTAATGAAACTGGATTTGCCCGAATTGTATTCTCCGGCTACCAGGAGATAGAAGGGTTCATTAAGTTGAGCACGCATTTCTACAACTTTTTTCTCCATATCTGAGGCGCCAATTCGTTCAAAGAATTTTTTAGAATTATCAAGAAGATTTACGACCTCAGGGAAGATATCCCTATGTTTTGTTTTTGTTGTAATATTTAACATAAATAACCTAATGAAAACCAGATTCTTCGTTTCACAATATAGAATAGCATCTTGAATTAAGGAGAGAGATAACCGAAGAATCTTACATTGAATGTCCTAAATAATAATAAGCCCTACATTAATGATAGGGTGCTTATAGTATAAAATGGTAAATAATGGTAACAGTTTTTTGAGTACAAGTCAAATTTTCTTTTTAAACACTAAAGGCAATAGCCTCGATTTCTACACCCACATCTTTCGGTAGCCTTGCAGCCTGTACTGCTGCTCTTGCAGGTGGTTTATGTTGAAAGAATTCTTTATAGATGTCATTAATTGCTCCATAATCATTCAAATCTTTCATAAAGACCGTTGTTTTTATTACCCTGTCTAAGGATGAACCGCCCGCCTCCAGAATGTGTTTTAGATTTTCCAATACCTGTCTTGTCTGAAGTTTGATATCACCTTGTACTATCTCCCCCGTTGCAGGTACTATAGGAATTTGTCCTGATAAAAATATGAGATTGCCTATCTTTATTGCTTGAGAATATGGTCCAATTGCTGCAGGTGCAGTGTTTGTTGAAATAACGAATTTTTCCATTTTTTTCTCCTTTCTCATGATGATTACCAGGGATTGCTTATATTATTTTATATATGATGGGTTGTCATCATAACAAAAGAATGTATAACCTTTCAACCTTTAGCTTAAATTTATAAATAAATCGTTACTTGATTCTCATGAGAATTTTAAGAATTTTATATTGGTACTGTTCTTTTCCTTTCTTAAGTAATACTGTTTTTTCGTTGATTGCCCTGGTTTTTTTTGTTTCAATTTTTCGTGTTTGTCTCATGAATATTTGTTATGGCCATGTATTTTAAAATTTTTATGGGTAAATTTCTTCATTGATTCTGGAAGATGGTAATTATTAAGAATTTCTCTACCGTTTCAAGTTTCTATTTCTGCCTATAGTGTAAATCCCTTATTTTTTTATTTGAATTTAATATAAAATTTCTTAGGTAACTCATGCGTAATATACAGCTTTTGATAGAGTATGATGGTACACACTATGCGGGTTGGCAATGGCAAAAAAACGAAAAAACAATTCAAGAAACACTTACCGGGGCAATAGAACAGGCTATTCAAGAACAAATTAAGCTTTATGGTGCCAGCCGTACCGATGCGGGGGTCCATGCCTTTGGTCAGGTTGCAAATTTTAAGACTATTTCAGATATTCCCCCTGAGCGATTGCTTCTTGCAATAAATTTTTATTTACCTTGCGATATTACGGTAAAAAAAGTGACAGATGTACCAGAATCATTTCATGCCCAATACGGCGCTAAATCCAAGATCTATCAATATACCCTTTTTAACGACTGGATAAGAACTTCTCTTAATCGTTATTTCTGTTACCTGTATGGATTTCACATGGATATGAATAAAATAGTTACGGCAGCGAGACATCTTATAGGAACCCATGATTTTACATCATTTACAACAAAGGCACGGTATGAGAAGGACAGGATACGTACCATAAAAAGTTTAGATGTTAAAAAAGAAGGAAAGTATATCTATTTTACTATCGAAGCGGACGGGTTCTTATACAATATGGTAAGAACCATAGTCGGCACCCTCATAGAGATTGGAAGGGGAAAAATTATGGTGGAGAGTATAAAAGATATTTTGGATGCAAAGAATAGAAAGGCCGCAGGGCCAACAGCGCCGGCTAAAGGACTATGTCTTATGGAAGTTAAATACGATGATTAATCATGAATATAGATTACAGATAAATTATTAGATGATTATTGCACTTTTTAGATTTATAAAAGTTCTTACAATCACAACTATCTTAAGTGATTTTTAATTTAATTGATTGCAAAACAAATATGTATGTTATTGCATACAACACTGTATGATTTCAAAACATACAAGATGTGACATAAGACTTAGTTTTGAATGTATTTATACTATGAATAATTCATAACTGTATGAATAACATGCAAAAGATAATAGTAAAATTCTGTTTTTATACAAGATAAAACAACATAATGAATTAAACTAACCTACCATAACAGATTATTTTTGCTATAGTTACGTATTACCATTACCAAAATTTCCAGAGAGAAAATTTTCTGGCAGGCCTATTGCTAAACAAAGTTGTATCGCTTAGCTTTTAAATAAAATTTTTAGTTTATTGATGGCCTGTCGCATGTAAATTCGGAAATTCTTGGAATTGCCAGATATGGGATTATCGTTGGTTTTTACAATAAACTCAACAAATACAATATATACTCTCTTGCTCCTTTGATCCAAGTTTATCTAAGAAATCTCCAGATATACTGGAACCCATAGGGGTAAGCCTCAACTACCTTTATCACTCAGCTACGCGACTTAAGATTCAAAAATCTTTACAACACATTAGTTTTCATCCATAAGTTTATCGCCATTATACCTTTATATTGTTACTTCATAAATTTTTAACTCAACAGTAAGAGGTTTAATCCTTTGTTCCAATAATTCGCTACAAATGTAATTGTATTTTGGAATACATCAAAAAGCATGCCGAGAATAGAAACAAGCAATGAATGACGTGTTTTACTGTAAAATTAAGCCATTTAAGATATAAAGGCGTGAATAATTTATTTATATCTATAGAGTAAACATGCGACATGACACAGAATGTGTCATCGCAAAGTGTGACGTGGCGCATTTATCTAAAATTTTTAAAGAAAGGAGGTTCTTAATATACGTTGCTAAGTTTCACTTCGTTATATTATTTGTGCGGTTAATTTAGAATTGCCAAAGACTATAACACTTCGCAGTTATTTAAGTATTCTACAGCCAAATTATAAGGAGGGGTTATATTGTTATCATCCTATATTTTGAAGTTATTTAACAGATCTCAGTTTTTTCTATCCATTTTCCTATTTTTCGCCGCTTTAATCTCGGCTCTTTTTTTATCAGCAAACGAAAGATGTCTGGCAGATACGTATTATGTTGCAACAAATGGTAATGATTCAAACAGCGGAAGTTTGTCTAATCCCTGGAAGACCATAGAAAAGAGCATCGAAAAATTACAACCAGGCGATACCCTCTATCTCAGGAGTGGAACTTACTATGAAAGTCAAATTGAAATTAATAATCATGGAGAAAAATCAAATTGGATTACCATAAAAAATTATGCTGATGAGTCGGTTGCCATTGAT
>NZ_SZPP01000090.1:0-3270 GCF_030263775.1 Candidatus Jettenia sp. AMX1 | reverse complement strand
TATTTAATATCACAAAAGGTTATTGCCTGTTCAAGGCTTTTTAACCTCCTTGGAAGGACGCTGCTTTTTCATATTACCATTGCGAGGGTAGTGTCCGAAGCAATCTCTTGAATAGTTGAGAAAAGATTGCTTCGGGAAAAAACCCCTCGCAATGACAAATACTCTGGAGCCTCTTATGGTAAATTATCTTAAATGAAAGGCTTGTGAAGCGGAACAATTCTTTCTTTGTATGATTGTTTCAATTCCTTACAGGTTCATTGTAGAGGAATTTTCATTTTATCATATAAGCGGTTTTCAGGGCACGGGCTGTACAGACGCATAATAATACGTCTCTCCGTTTGTCCGTGTTGCCGCCTTTAGCTTGATGCATATGATGCTAAAGCCTCTCCCTACATCGACTCCTTGAGTGTTTCTATGGTAAATATTGGTCCTATACCGGAGAGTATGTGATTTACAAAACTTCGTCTCCGCTATATGCTGTCTGGTTTCAATCGTTGATCACCATATATACCAGTTTCCTGATTACCAGTCAAAACCGATATTCCGGAGCAGGGCTATCGCGAGTAGCTCCTCATGAAAATCTTTGTCATGGCTCAGCCTCTCGTTTCCTGGCAAGTTCAAACTTTACTCCTAAATCTGAACCTGCCTGATATTGCCAATGCCTATTTATAGAGCGGATAGAACCTTCACAATCCTCTGTGCAGCCTTTCCATCCCAAAACTGAGGAATTTTATTCTTTTTCCGCTCCTTCTCTCCCTGCAAGATTTTGTTTACCGAACTGATAATCTTTCTCTTATTTCTTCCTACCAGTATATTCGTTCCTTCCTGTATGGTAACAGGCCGTTCCGTATTATCCCGCATAGTAAGACACGGGATACCCAGAACCGTTGTCTCTTCCTGGATACCACCCGAATCGGTAATAACCAACCTTGAGTCCTTCACTAACCTGACAAAATCTACGTACCCTAACGGTTCAATCATCGCCAGATTTGTCAGGTTATTAAATGTATCCATCATATGAAACAACTTCATCTTTTCCTTTGTCCGTACATGGATAGGATACACAATCTTGATTTTTTGAGATACCGACCCGATGATATCGTATATTTCTGCAAGAGCTTGCTGTGAATCGACATTACCCGGACGGTGAAGGGTCAGCACGGCATAAGACCCGGGCTGCAGTGAAAAGTTTTTCAGAACAGAGGATGTGTTAATCTTTTTCATATTGGACAGTAACGCATCGATCATAATATTACCGGTAAAGAAGACCTTCTTTTTCTTTACGCCTTCATTTTTCAAATTAACCAGTCCGCTCTTTTCACTTACAAAGAGGTAGTCTGATATTGAATCGGTAACCACCCTGTTAATTTCTTCCGGCATGGTTCTGTCGAAACTCCTTAAACCTGCTTCAATATGAGCAACCCTGATATGCATCTTGGAAGCAACCAAAGAGCAGGCCAGCGTGGAATTCACATCGCCGACAACAATAACCAGGTCAGGTTTTTCTTTTAAAAGAACCTCCTCAAATGCCATCATGATTTTGGCCGATTGCATAGCATGGGAAGCAGAACCGACATTTAAGTAGATATCCGCTTGAGAAATGCCCAGGTCTTTGAAAAAAACATCAGACATCAGAAAATCATAATGTTGACCGGTATGGACGAGAACTGGTTTTATTGATGGGTATTTTTTTAATTCTTTCAAGAGTGGGGCAATCTTCATAAAATTAGGTCTTGCCCCGGCGACAATAATAAATTTTTTCTTCATAAAAATGCTTTCTTAGGTAAAGCCCTCCATTGGGTTCTGGCTTGCAAGCCAGAACCCATAATTTTAATGTATAGAAAATTCAAAGTTTTTCATTGTTAGCCACGAATGAACACGAATAGACACGAATACCTATGAAAATAAAAGATTCGTGTTCATTCGTGGCTTAAAAGAGTCGCCGAAGACCTAATATAATGCATAGGAATTTCAAACTAACTATATAGTGGCAAGGCGCGCCTTGCCACTACTGTTATATACATAACGACATAAATTCTTAGCACTCCGGCGGGTTCAGGTTTGCAACCTGAACCCATAATTTTAACGGCGCTATGCCGTATATACATAGCGATATAAGTTAACAACTCCCCGATAACTACATTCGATGACAAGCGTCTGTCATTCCGGGCTTGACCCGGAATCCAGTATTTTTCTGGATTCCCGATGGAGTTTATCCTCGTGAAAGCGGGGGCAGGAGTGACATACTTGTCCCCGTGAAAACGGAGATTCGTATCTGATTTTGGATATATTGCTCGCAACCCCATCTGCCTCATGAAGGATTGCGCTCTTTCCCTACTTATACAAATGCCCTCTCGTCTTAATACCTCTCTTATCTTGTGACTCCCACAGAATGGACTTTTCGTTTCACCATATAACTTTAATTCCTTTAGCATGAATTTCCCTGTCGTTGCTAACAAGGGAACTGCCAGTTACTAGTGCGGTTGCAAGTATTAACCTATCGTGTACTTCTAATCCTCTTATGGTCTCCACTATTTTTAATAATCTTGTATCGAAGGAAACTATCTCATAATTGCTGCTTTTTTCTAAATTTGATAAGAGCTTATGAAACGATACATTAACACGTCCCTTTTCTATTAAATAAAGTATTTCCATCAAAACTATTATTGGTAAGTAAATGGTATATGAACCCTCAGCCTCTTGAATGGTCTTCAATGCCTTTTGAGATAACTTATTATTCAGGCTTTTATCCAAATACCAAATAAAGGTGTGGGTATCCAAAGTTATTTCCATATACTTTTTGCTTCTTCAATATCTTTTTCGGTTACTTTACTCTTGCTTGTTATTCCGTGCAGGGAAATACGACCCTCTTTTTTTATCTCCGGTGTCTCTTTGAAATATTCTCTCAAGGCATCCTCAGTCACAAGCCATTTAGTCCCCATTTTCCTTGCCCGGAGCTTTCCCTGTCGAATGTATGTCCTCAAAGTAAACGTTGTGATACCCAGACTCTTTGATAACTCTTTCAGTGAGTAAAGTTTTAATTCCCCTAATTGGATAGGCATTCTGTATCTCCTGTGGTTAAGCAATTAACATTTTTCATAATAATACTCAAATAACTATTATGTATCAATATGTTTTTACGTTTACATTATATATACTATAGTATTTATAGGCTTTGTTGCACAAATCCGATAAAAAAGCAGTTTTTCCCTGTAGTATGCAATTTATGAGATCGCATAACTTTCCGGCATTCCTAATTTCATCATACGG
>NZ_SZPP01000047.1:0-24997 GCF_030263775.1 Candidatus Jettenia sp. AMX1 | reverse complement strand
TCGGTAGCCGGACCTAAGAACTATTTTTTTAGATCGTGGGAGGAGAAATTAGGAAGCAGTTCATACTATTTCAAAAGCCTTTCTGCGTTTAAATCATCAAAACTCTTTGATGCTTCCAGAAAATATTATGCACCTGGCTGGGAGAAGAATGGAACAGAAGCTAATCCTCAATTAGATAAAGATTACTATCCTGCCCCTGACGGCCCTGCGGCATATGGCGCTATACCATTACCATCTAGTTGGCCTGGTCTCGATGGTGGAGGATACCGGGGAGCGCTCCCTCCGCGCTAATCTTCCTTAAAGTTACTTGTGAAATACTCATGAAGCCCTCACAGATTGTGAGGGCTTTTATTTTTATAAGAATATATCTTCCTATTGTTAATTTCCTGAAATTATTCAACAAATCAAGAAATTAATAAAATAGTTTGTCATACTATAGATTTCATTATTTTCCCTTGATTTAGCCTATAAATGCTATTATATTGCAAAATAAAATCTTATAAAATATATACTATGGCACAATCTAAAGATGCGTATTGGTTTAGATATCAGTGTTATGTCGCGTAAGCATAATAATATCAAACGGCTCAAATCCATTCAGAAATTGTTTGAGCGGGAACTTATTTTAAAGAGCAGTCAGTAGACTGGCTATGAGTAAAATTTATTGACGAAGTATTATATCAATGCTCAAGTATCGTCATAACATCGCTCCAATCCATCTTCGCTCTGCTACAGTTCAGGATATTGCAGCAATTCTTGAATTAGAGACTGCCGGCTTTTCTCGCATTGAGGAGAGGTTTAACCAAAGGCAGGTTCAGCATTTGATTGCAAATCCTCGCGCAACTGTGATAGTAGCAGAAGGTAAGGGGCGGGTATTAGGATGGGCTGCAGGGCTAGTACGTCGCCATTCCAAATCAAATTCTGGCCGATTATATGCTGTGGCTGTGCATCCAGATGCACAGGGAAATTACATAGGACAAAGATTGGTTAGCCATATTCTAAATGCACTCGCTGTACGTGGTGTCCAACGTATTTTTCTTGAAGTCAATGCAAAAAATCAGGGAGCTATCAACCTCTATTACAAACTTGGCTTTATTGATCAGGAATATTTAGCTGATTATTATGGTCATGGTCACCATGGCATACGTATGGTAAGATTCATTTCCCCTAATCATTCTGAATCTGATTAGTCTGAAGAGTTCCAAATTACAACCATGCGCTCTTGGTTTAATTCATTGACACATCTTTTAAAAATAGTTATATTCATTACAATAAATAAGCCTTTTTACTATTGAATATGCATTGATAGTTAATGCAAAATAAAGTATTTTTTCAACGAGTACTATTATCATGTAAGACCTCTTTACTCTTAATCTTATGAAAGGTTTTGGTATGATTTCAATCGAAGATTTTTTGAAGATAGATTTGCGAGTTGCTGAAGTGAAGCATGCTGAGCCACATCCAAATGCTGACAAACTACTTATCCTGAAGATTGATGCAGGAGACGGTCTGGAAGGTAGGCAAATTGTTGCAGGGATCAGAAAAAATTACACACCTGAAGAACTTATTGGGAAAAGGATTATTATTGTAAATAACCTGGCGTCTGCGACTCTCCGGGGTGTTGAGAGCCAGGGAATGCTACTGGCTGCAAAGGATGGAGATCAGGTAGTAATTCTTACAACGGAAAAAGATATAAAATCAGGTGCTAAAATACAATAAAAGTTGTTACATCTTTATTTGCAGAAAATGGTAAAATAACCACCGTGCTGCAAGAGCTATATATAACTAATTTCGTATTAATTGATAAAGTTACCATTAAACTTTGTGAACGGTTGAACGTGTTTAGTGGGGCAACAGGCGTGGGAAAATCACTGGTAATCGGTGCCCTGAATTTTATCCTCGGTGGACGCGCAACTTCTGATATTGTACAGAGTGGAAAAGACGAAGCTACGGTAATCGCGAAATTCCATGCCAAGGATGAGAGTATTTTAAAGCAGATTAAAAGGGTTTCTGGCAATAATACTATTGAAGAGGAATTATTAATACAAAGAAGTATAGATACCAGTGGACGGAGTAGATGTCGCTTAAATGGTATTCCTTTAACGGTATCTATGTTAAAAGAGATTGGAGAGATATTGGTTAGTATTCATGGTCAGCACGAGCATGAAACCCTATTGCACGGAATCAACCAACTCTATATCTTAGATGACCTTGGAGGGATTTCTTCATTACGAGAAGATTTTTCAGAGGTGCATCAACAAGTTATAGAAAAGACAAAAATGCGTGATGTTCTGAGAAATAATCAGCAGGAACGAAGACAAAGAATGGATTTATATGCCTTTCAGATTGAGGAGATTGATAAGGCGCAACTTAGGGAAGGCGAAATAGAAGAGCTTGAAAAAGAGAAGAATATTTTAAATAATGCTGAAAAAATATATACCACAATAACCTCTTGTTACTTGCACCTCTATGAATCTCCTGACGCTGTTGTTTCAAGGTTAAAATCCGTTGTCAAAGAACTACAATCCATTGCAAAACTTGATGAAACCTTGTTAAAGATATTCGATGTCTGTAATCAATTACTTTATCAAACAGAAGATGCGGCCTTTTCTTTAGGGAAATTTAGAGATAGTTTTAATTACGATCCTCAAAGATTAGAATATATTGAAGAACGTTTAAATACGATTCGAAAGTTAAAGATGAAATATGGAAATACGATAGAGGAGATTCTATCATATCATGATGAGATCCAAGTAAAACTGAAGCAACTTTCTGAAGAAAAAACAACGGCTGAGCAGGTTGATGAAGAGTTAAAAGTATTATCAGATTTCTTAAGACAAAAGGGATGTGAATTAACTCGAAAGCGAGTCGCAACGGCTAATAAATTAGCCCCTTTAATAGATAAAGAACTCCATGAATTAGGTATGCCTCATGGCAAATTTCTTGTTCAAATAACATCTCCCTTCTTGCCTGATGGGGGAAATTCACAAGCCTCAAATGCCCATAGCTATGGTTTTGATCAAATTGAATTTCTCATTTCACCTAACCCTGGGGGAGATTTAAAACCACTCAGGAAAATTGCCTCCGGCGGTGAAATATCACGAGTCATGCTTGCCTTGAAGCATCAGTTAGCCAAAGTAGATAAGACGTCGGTGCTGGTTTTTGATGAGATTGATGCTAATATCGGTGGTAGGATGGGGGAAGTAATTGGTGAGAAATTGAGTAGTATAGCAAAATCTCATCAGGTAATCTGTATTACCCACCTTCCCCAAATTGCTTGCTATGCTGATGAACAATGGAAGGTAAATAAGTTCGTAAAGGATAACAAAACATACTCTGTTATTGAAAACCTATCAAGTGATGCCCGTCTTGAAGAGATCGCAGATATGATCAGAGGCAGTGAAAAAACAGATATTACCAGAAAACAAGCTCAGGAAATGTTGCGTGATGCGAAAAAGAAGATAAAAAGTAAAAATGTAATGAAGAATAATCTAACCACGAGCGAACACGAATAGACACAAATAAAACAAAAAAGACATAAGATCACGTAAGGTAAGAAAAGGAAACGAGGCGCTTAATCAATAGTATGCCAAGGGGTGGTTATAGAATTTTACAGAATACAACTTGCCGTGTTTATTCGTGGCTAATTTTTAAGGAATATTCATGCTAGAACGATTGCAAAAGGTATTAGCGGAGGCAGGGGTTGGCTCACGCCGTGAATGTGAAAAAATCATTACTTCCGGAAGAGTAACTGTGAATGGACAGCCCATCACGACCCTGGGTACATCTGTTAATGCAGAAAAAGATAAGATTTATTGTGATGGAATATTGGTACGGAAACAACCCAAGATTTACTATTTACTCAATAAGCCCAAAGGTTATGTATGTACAAATCGGGACGAGCTTGATCGTCTGAAGGCAATTGATATACTGAATAATATAACTCAAAGGATATATACAGTCGGAAGACTGGATAAGGAAAGCGAAGGTCTTATTGTTTTAACAAATGATGGCGATTTTGCCAACAAACTATCTCATCCGCGGTACGAGGTTAATAAAACGTATTTTGTAGAGGTAGATGGCTATTTGACTGACCAGGCAATCAAGTCATTGGAATCCGGTGTTTGGCTTTCCTTTGGCAAGACGCGGCCAGTGAGAATTAAAAATGTACATAAAGGAAAATTGAGAAGCAGGTTTGAGATGATGTTAAAGGAAGGCAAAAATAGAGAGATTCGTCGTATGCTCGCCGATCATGGATATAAGGTGCGTATTTTACGGAGGATAAAAATTGGCAATCTGTCCGATTATAATTTGAAAATCGGTAAATACCGAAAACTGACCGGACGTGAAGTGGCTCAGCTTTATGCATTTGCTGAAAGGGAACACACGAAGGGTCAATCTAAGGATAAAGATCGAGGAAAATATGACACAGCTACAAAAAGCTAGACAAAATATCATAACACAGGAAATGAGACAGGTTGCAAAAGAGGAAGATCTTGACCCTGAATATATAAAGCTGCGTATTGCCGAAGGCAAGATTGTTATTCCTGTGAATCACAAACGCAGGGCTACAAAGGTTTGTGGTATCGGTGCAGGACTTAAAACAAAAGTTAATGCCAATATAGGGACTTCGGCCGATTATGCTGATATTGTGAACGAGCTGGAAAAATTACGGGTAGCGGAAGAAGCAGGCGCTGATGCAGTAATGGACCTTAGCACCGGCGGCGATTTGCGATCGATACGAAGAAGGATTATAGAATCAACCGTTCTTACGGTAGGCAGCGTACCAATTTATGAGGCAGCCGTCAAGGCTGTTCAGCATAAACATACAATAGTAGATATGACTGCGGAAGATATGCTCGATGCGGTAAGATTACACTGCGAGGATGGCGTGGATTTTATTACCGTTCACTGCGGCGCCACGAGAGGTGTACTCAAGCATCTGAAAGAAAATAAACGTATTTGTGGCGTTGTAAGCCGTGGCGGGACATTTTTAGTAGAATGGATGGTCCACAACGGCAGGGAGAATCCTTTCTATGAAGAATATGATGAGATATTGGCTATAGCGAAAGAGTATGATGTGACGCTTAGCCTTGGAGATGCCATGCGGCCAGGAGCTCTGGCCGATGCATTCGACCGTGCGCAAATTTACGAACTAAATGTTCTTGCAGAACTAGCCCAAAGGGCACTTGATGCCAATGTACAAGTTATGGTAGAAGGGCCTGGACATGTGCCTTTAAATCAAGTGACCGCGCACGTGCAATTACAAAAGGAACTCTGTAAGGGAGTGCCTTTTTATGTGCTTGGGCCGATTGTAACAGATATTGCTCCCGGATATGACCATATTACCTCTGCTATTGGGGGAGCTATAGCAGCAGCAGCAGGAGCTGACTTTTTATGTTATGTAACACCAACGGAACATTTGAGTCTGCCCAATCCAACTGATGTAAGAAATGGTGTAATGGCAGCAAGGATTGCTGCTCACGCTGCCGATATTGTGAAGGGTGTTAAATCAGCGTGGGAATGGGATAAAAAGATGTCGCATTATAGGAGAAAAAGGGATTGGCAGGGCCAATTCAACACCTGTATAGATCCCATAGTGGCTAAAAATATCCGTGAAAGAGGACGGCCTCAAAATGATGAGGTCTGTTCTATGTGTGCAGAGTATTGCGTATTCAAGCTAAGTGACAAGGCATAGAAAAATTGTAGAGACGTCCGATGGGCCGTCTCTTTATGAAATAAAGGAACACTCCATTTCAAGAAAAGATACGCTAACCTTAAAATTCCAGTATAATGTGTTTCAGTTTCACTTTCCAGATTATGGGTCCTATAATTTAACGAGGAGCGTTAGCAATGATAGTATTCATAAAACACATAACGATTGAGGGTCCTGGTACTATAGCGGATTTTTTGGCAGACAACAGGATACCATCAACGGTTATTGATCTCTCACAGGGAGATAGATTGCCTAAATTAGAGAAATCCTTTCAATCACTTATTTCTCTTGGCGGACCCATGAACGTGTATGAGGAAGAGAAATATCCGTTTCTGAGAGACGAGGGTCTCTTACTCAAAAGGGTAATTGAAGAGGAAGTTCCATTTTTGGGAATTTGTTTAGGTGCACAACTTATTGCAAAAGCAACAGGCGCCAGAGTAACGAAAAATCCTGAAAAAGAAATTGGATGGTACAAAATCGTATTGAATGATTACGGATTACATGATGATTTATTTAGAGATTTTTCAGAAGTATTTAAGGTATTTCAGTGGCATGGCGATACCTTTGGTATACCTGAAGGAGGAAGAAGATTAGCCTTTTCAGAACTCTGTCAGAATCAGGTATTAAAATATGGCCGGAATATTTATGGTATCCAATTCCATGTAGAGATAACAAAGGACATGATCATTCAATGGGCCGATGCCTATGCTAAGGAACTAGAATCTCTCAAGGGTATTGTCTCTGATAAACAGAAAATGATAGCAGATTATAACACCGGAGAAAAACCTTACATGAAACAAGCTGAACAGTTTTACGTCAACTTCTTTACTATGGCAGGCCTGTTGAAGAGAAAGCATTTTTCTTTTTCACAATCAATATAGTGGCTCGTATTTCCTTTCTTTGTAAAGTTGGATACTGTTGTTATTTCAGTGAAAACAGAAAGCCATATAGGAATAGAGGAAATTACATCTTTAATAATAAGCCAATTTTAGATTGGTGCTTAATAGCGTTATACTCAGGTAAATTTATTTGGGGAATTCGAAATGCCGATAATATCTTCTCTCACTGAGGAATTTGAGGTAGTAAAACGGATTGTAGAATCTTTTAAGGAATCTCCGAATGTTATTAATTCCACCGATTGGACTTTACGACGCAGCGCAGAGAGGTTTGCCTCATTCACGAAATTTGGCAATGTGGCCGTTCATTCCACCGTAAAAAATCGTAGCGCGAAGGTAACTGTATATGTGGGGAGCGATGCTGTTCGTTTAAAAACACTCAATGCTCAGCAAAATGAGATTATGAATAATTTACCGAAAACGTTAGCTCTGGTTGAAGACTATGTTAAACGAGCGCCTTTCGTAAGAATTAGTAGAACGATGGGGAATAATAGCGAATTTTCCCCGAGTTGTACTATCTATGTTTCTATCCAAAGACCTGAGATGATCCGGCTTGCTTATATGACATGGGCGACTCTTTTTTCACCGAGACCTGATGGAAAACTAAAACAGTATATTGTTTATATCCCTGAGTGGCAGGAGGCGGAACGACAAATCCTCGTTTTCCCGGAGATTAGTACCACGATTGTGTTAGGAAGTGATTATTATGGCGAGTCCAAGAAAGGGTTCTTGAGAATGGCGATGTGGAATGCCAAACAGAAAGGGATGCTGGGTCTTCACGCAGGTTCGAAGATCTTAAAGGCAAGGGGAAGTGATGGGCGTCTCCGGAGATATGGGATGCTTATCTTTGGAATGAGCGGCACAGGGAAAACGACACACACTTGCCATACCCATGACTTACATGGTAAAGATGAAGGTATTGAGATATTACAAGATGACGTGGTGTTCCTGAAGAAAGACGGCTCTGCTTATGGATCAGAGCGCGGGTTCTATTTAAAAACAGAAGGGCTGGACCCGGTTACTCAACCGATAATTTATAAAGCAACAACATCGCGTGACGCCGTCTTTGAAAATGTTATGGTCGATTACGAGGGTAATCTTTATTTTAATGATGATACCTTAACGAGTAATGGACGTGGGATTATGATGCGCGAAGATCTCCATCCGTATATTTCAGATACTATTAACTTACCACCCATTGATGAAGTTGATGGGCTTATAATTGCCTTTATTACGCGCCGTCATACCGTTGTACCGCTTGCCGTTAGACTTACCTCTGAACAGGCGGCTGCAGTGTTCATGCTAGGTGAATCTATTGAAACATCGGCTGGTGATCCAAGACGTGCAGGGGAATCGATTCGGGAAGTAGGTACGAATCCTTTTATCATAGGGGATAAATCATATGAAGGAAATTGGTTCTATGATTTTGTTAAAAGGCATGAGCGCAAGGTACATTGCTATCAGTTAAATACCGGTGGTCTTGGAGAGATTATCGAAAAACAGTCAGATGGTGGAAAGGTAACGAAGCGCAAGGTGCAGCGAGTGGAAATTCCGGAGATGTCATCCATTATTCGGGGCATTGTACGTGGTACTAACATATGGGGTAAAGATAAATACTGGAACCTTGAAGTTCCTTCATTTATTGAGGGTGTAGATTTATCTAAATACGATGTTGAAAAATTTTATAGTGTTGATGATATTATAAAACAGGTGTCAGATTTACGATGTGAGCGTGTCGAATATATAGAAAAATTCAATACTTTGGATAAAGCAATTATTACTGCTGCAAAAATAATGTAAAATTAGTTGACATTTCGTATTCTTTTATTATAATGTCTACTAGTTTTATATAACTTGTTCCTCATAGAGAATATTTATGAAACTCTCTAAAAAAAGTGATTATGCCCTTCGTGCAATGATTTATCTTGCGATGAATTATCAGAAGGGAACCCTGCAGATTAAAGAGATTTCTGCAAAGGAAAGGATACCACAAAAATTTTTAGAAAATATACTTCTTACATTAAGAAAAGTAGGCATACTCAATAGTAAGATGGGTCTTAAGGGTGGTTATGAATTAGCAAGATCACCTGACCTCATTACTTTAGGTGAAGTGATTCGAGCACTTGATGGGGCAATTGCACCGGTAAACTGCGTAAGTAAGATGGCCTACAAGCCGTGTTCGGAGGAAGTCAACTGTGTAATACGGAGTGTGATGATGGATATTCGAAATGCTATAACTGATGTATTAGATACCATGACCTTTGCGGATATGTGTAAACGTGCTAAAGAATCGTTAGATAAGAAAGAGAGCGATGTCTTTACTTATGCAATATAAAAAATTTTAACTAAATGTCTACCAATATGGTAGATTTTGTGAATTTTTACTAATCCATGGCTTTCCAGGTTCGTGTTTTAATGATTTTATAATTTATGAATAAATTGGGATAAAAGAAGAGAGTGAAGATTTTAAGATTTTTTGGTGTTTTGTTACTTTTGTTCTTTTTTATTATACATGGTATTGCCTGTTCGAAGAAGGCCAATAATTCTGTAATCCGTGTTGGGTATTTTCCGAATATTACTCACGCACAAGCGGTTCTTGGATTAGCCAACGGTACTTTTGCATCTTACTTAGGGCCTGAAATTAAGATAAAGACTACCCTTTTTAATGCAGGCCCATCTATCATTGAGGCAGTATTTTCCGGGGATATCGATATTGCATATGTTGGTCCCAGTCCTGCTATAAATGGGTATGTACGGTCAGGCGGTAAGGCGTTCAAGGTAGTTTCTGGTGTAGTAAGCGGTGGGGCGTTGTTTATTGTAAGGCCGGACTCTGGAATGGAAAAGGCTGCCGATCTTTCTGAAAAGCGTATTGCATCACCACAGCTTGGAAACACACAGGATATTGCCCTTCGGGAATATCTGAGAAAAAGTGGTTTGAAACCTCGAGAAAGGGGAGGGACGGTTAATATCCTGCCTTTACGTAATCCTGATATATTGAATCTTTTTATGAGAAAACAAATTGATGGAGCTTGGGTGCCAGAACCGTGGGGAACCAGACTCGTTATCGAGGGAAAAGGTAAGATTTTTCTTGATGAGAAAAGCTTATGGAAAGATGGTCGTTTCTGTTCAACGCTGATAATTGTCGGGACAGAATTTTTACAGAAACATCCTGATTTAGTAAAGCAGTGGTTAGGGGCACATGTTAGAATAAGCCAGTGGATTAATCAACACCCTAAAAGAGCAAGGAAGATTATTTGTAAGCAGATTAAGGCCATTTCTGGAATACAATTACCGAAAGAAGTAATTGACGGTGCTTTTTCAAAATTAGAAATTACGTATGATCCTATTGTCCTCTCCCTGGTTTCTTATGCGGAGATGGCGTATAATGCTGGCTTTTTAGGGAAGAAGATGCCTGATTTATCGGGTATGATCGATTTGCGTTTACTTAATGAAGTGCTTAAGGAGAAATCGTTGCCGCTTGTGGATGAACGATAGAAAATAATTTATGGCTATTGGGAGGTAGTAACGTCGTGTCAGAAAGCATAGGAATTGATAGTCTCGTAGAGTTGGATTATACAAATGTCAAAACCGAAGTACAAACATCTACGAAATTATGTATTCAACATTTATCTAAATCGTTCCAGTCAAAGAATGGAAAGGTTTATGTATTAGAAGATATAAACCTTGAAATACGGCAAGGGGAATTTGTATGTATCGTCGGACCTTCCGGATGTGGAAAGACGACTCTTTTAAACATTGTTGCAGGACTTGAGAAGGCAGATTCCGGAGAGATATGGGCTAACGGCCGTAGAGTAAATGGCGCAGGAACGGACCGGGTTGTTATATTTCAAGAGGCCGCTCTTTTTCCATGGATGAATGTGATAAAAAATGTTGAATTTGGGCTAAAATTAAAGGGCGTTAACGGTAGTGAAAGGAGAAGTACAGCGATTGAATATCTTAAAATGGTTCATTTGTCAAAATTCCAGAATTCACATGTGCATGAACTTTCCGGCGGAATGAAGCAGCGTGTCGCTATAGCAAGAGCCCTTGCGATGAATCCGGAGATGCTTTTGATGGACGAGCCCTTTTCGGCGCTCGATGCACAGACAAGATGGATACTTCATTTTGAATTACAGAATATATGGTTAAAAACAAAAAAAACAATCTTGTTTATTACCCATAATATCCGGGAGGCTGTATGTTTAGCAGACCGGATAATAGTCCTTTCCACCACACCAGGAAAAATTAAGAAAGAATTTTTGGTTGATTTACCAAGGCCTCGTGATGATAATGATGTAAATGTAGCGGAGTATTCTACATGGGTTATGAAAGAGCTGAAAGCGGAGATCAATAAAGTTGTGCAGTGCGAGATGGATATCGATTCTTGTGTCGAGTGTGACATAAAATGTACAACAGACGAACCAGCAAAAATGGATATTGGTGGAGGGATTTGATACATGTACAGTATCTTTAAAAAAGTGATATTCTTTACCCTGTTACTTGGGATTTGGGAGTTATTATTTCGGTTGGCAATATGGCCAGAATATGTTCTTCCTTCCCCCGTTTCAGTATACAAAACCCTGATTCATGGGTTTCAAGATCAAACGTTCCTTATAGGGATAGCGATTAGTATGAAAAGAATTGCTATTGGATATGGGATTTCCATCGTCATCGGTGTTCTTTTGGGTCTGCTTATTGGAAGAATTCGGATTTTCGAAGAAACGCTTGGTTCTTTAATCTCGGGCTTACAAACATTACCTACAATTTGCTGGCTACCCCTGGCACTACTTTGGTTTGGCTTAAATGACAAGGCCATTATATTTTTAGTTGCTATGGGCGCTGTGCTTTCTATTACCATTGCAACAGATGCGGGAATTAAAAGTGTTCCTCCTCTCTATATTCGCGCAGCAAAGACTATGGGAGCAAGAGGATTGAATTTGTACTTTGAGGTTATTCTCCCTGCTGCTCTTCCCTATATCATTACAGGGATGAAGCAAGGATGGTCTTTTGCCTGGCGTTCATTGATGGCTGGTGAGTTGTTAATTGTATGCCTTGGGCTGGGGCATCTTTTAATGATCGGAAGAGAATTAAATGATATGAGCCAGGTTATCGCCGTAATGATTGTAATTATTATTATTGGTATTTTAGTCGACCGCTTGTTTTTTGTTAAAATGGAAAAGCATATAAGAGAACGCTGGGGTTTAGCTAAAGGTTAAAATTACATATCTACCTCTACCGGTAGTTCCATATTTTGCATTGAAGCTTGTACCAAAGCTTCACGGTCGATTTCATCATCTGGCCGCTTAATCCGGTCTGCATCCCTTTCGATAAATTGTACACCTTCAGTCTTGTATTTCTTTTTTAAAGACTCACATTTCGGACAATTTTCGGCCGTATATAGGTATTTCATTACCAATCTCCTGTAACAGATTTATTGTATCTATTGTAATAATTCATGTTAAAATATAAAATGCTATTGTACTAAAAGGTTTAATTCTTTCAAGAGCAATTTTCTTACTATGCTAATGTTTTTGAATCGGACTGGGGATCCTGATAATTGTTTGATTCGAAAAATTTTATGTGCTAATATTTCTAAGAATTTGGAAAGGGTGAGTTATGAGATTTCTTGGATTAATTATTGCAGCAGGAGTGGCTGTTTGGGTGTATATGGATGCTAAAAACAGAGGGTACAAAACTCTTACCGCTGTAGGCTGGATGTTAGGGGTATTTTTTCTGATGATTGTGTTTTTACCGCTCTATCTGGTAGTAAGAGCAAAGCAGGTTAAAAGAGTAGAAATCTTAACACCTTGTAAGTATTGTGGTAAATATTACGAGGGCGCACCCTTGTATTGTCCCAATTGTGGACATAAAGTTGGGGGATATTCATTTAAAGAGGAATAGATCATGAATTTGAAAGATCGGATAACAGAAGACTTAAAAACGGCTATGAAGGCACAAGATAAATTAAGGACATCGGTATTGCGTATGATGCTTGCTGATGTTAAGATTGCCGATACATCTGGTAAACCAAAAGATCAAATTGATTATACTGAGGTCGTTCGTGGATATTATAAGAAACTCAAAAAAACTTGCGAAGAATATGAAAGATTGCATCTGCCTGAGAAGGTAAAGGAATTAGATAGAGAGATTGCAATTGTCGAGGAATACCTGCCGGAACAACTCTCAGATGATGAGATTAAAAAAATCGTTAGTGAAGTTATTGAAAGTAATAAGTTTACTGCAAAAGAGATGGGAGCAGCAATGAAATTAATTATGAGCAAACATGGCAGTGTCTTAGACGGAAAAAAGGTACAAATGTATTTAAGGGAAAAATTAGGAAGTTGATAAATTCTTACTTTTCCCCTAAATAATCATCATGCAATCTCCATAGCTAAAAAAACGATATCCTTTACTTTTGGCTATTTCGTAAGCATTCATGATATTTTCCCTCCCTGCAAAGGCAGAGACTAATAATAATAGTGTGGTTTTCGGGAGATGAAAATTAGTAAGTAAAATATCAACATACTGAAAATGATAAGGAGGGTGTATAAATAAACTTGTCCAACCAGAAAGTTGTGGTGCTTTACCATTCACGGCAACCGTTTCGAGAACGCGACATGCGGTACTTCCCGTAGCGATTACACGGTTATTTTTTTCTTTCGTCTTCTTTATTTTTTTAACAACTTCTTCAGAACATTCATAATATTCTTTATGCATCTGATGGTTTCGGATATCTTCTGTTTTAATGGGCAGAAAAGTACCTAAACCTACATGGAGGGTAATAAATTCTATTTCTGTTCCAAGTGTCTTTATATTCTTAAGAATATTTTGACTAAAATGCAAACCCGCTGTTGGAGCTGCAATAGCGCCTGCTTTTTTGGCAAATACCGTTTGATATCGTTCTTGATCCAGCGAATATAATGCGTTGCTGTCTTTCTTGCGTTTTATATAGGGAGGCAGAGGCATTTCTCCTATTTTATTCATAATTCTTTTTATATCAACATCTTTATTAAACTCTACATACCATGCACCATCTTCTGATCTTCCGAGTAAATTTACAGAGATTATCTTGCTATCAATACGTATTTCTTCTTTTTCTCTTAATTTTGCCCTTGATTTTATTAATACCTTCCATTGATTCTCTTCTAACTCTTCTATAAATAGCAGTTCAATTGAAGCGCCACTGGTCTTGTTTCCTCGTATGCGTGCTGGAATTACCTTGGTATTATTGAGAACCAATAAATCCCCATCGGAAAGATAATCAGTAATTTCATAAAATTTACGGTGTTCTATTTTACCTGTATTCCGATAGAGTATCAAAAGTCGCGCATCATCCCGATTTTCCAACGGTTGCTGTGCAATTAAGTCTTTTGGAAGATCATAATCGAAATCGGCTAATTTAGTACAGATTTCAACTGACTTAGGTACAATAACATTCATTAAAATTATCATACATTATTTTAGACAGCTAATCAATGTTATAAGCCTTATGAGTTAAAAAAATAAGTTTAAGTATTTCTTTAAAAATATTTAAAGTATTATACAATATATAGTATATCTATATTTTAAAAAATACATCTAATTGTATGCAAGGATACCTTGATTTTATTCTCTGTAAAGTAACAAGAAAAATACTTCTTGACAAATATCTAAAAAAGTTTATTGTCATTACGGTAAGTGGTATTAAGTGGTGAAAAGTGGGGGAAAATTTATAAATGTTCACCGGGGAATACCATCACACAATTGATGACAAGAATAGACTAGCCATACCGGCTCCTCTACGTGAGGGTATCAACATAGAGGTAGAAGGTAAGGGATTTTTTATAACTCGAGGACTAGATACGTGTCTGTTCATGTATACACCCAAAGTATGGCAGAATGTCGTTTCAAGGATCGAACAACTCTCTTTTACTAATAAAAAGGCGCGTCAATTCCAGCGCCTTTTTTTTTCTAAAGCGCAGAAAATTCCGGAATGTGACCCGCAAGGTCGTATACTGATTCCTCAATATTTGAAAGATTTTGCTAAGATTCAAAAGAATATTGTGATTGTAGGGGTACATAGCCGTATTGAGATTTGGGATGAAAAAAGATGGAAGGATTTTGAGTTGGAATATGAGAAAGCATTTGAAGAGATTGCAGAGGATTTATTTCAATTTAACCGTTCTTCAGACGAAGCGGAGTAAGTACTTTACCATGTTTTATAAAAGTTTCATGTAATAAAATGGATGATCTGGTAAATAACCCTCCTCACATACCGGTAATGATTGAAGAGGTGCTAAATTATTTATGTTTGAAGCCAGGACAAATCATATTGGATGGTACAGTAGGAAGTGGCGGGCATGCAAGTAAAATAATAGAAAAAGTCAAACCAAATGGACTTTTGATTGGCATCGATAAGGACTTGCAAATACTGTACATAGCTAAAGAATATTTATCAAAAATAAATAATACTATAGGTAAGTTTTATCATGCCGATTATTCCGATGTTGATGAAGTATTGCGACAAGCAGGGGTTGACAAAGTACATGGTGTTTTACTTGATTTGGGAGCCTCTTCGCTACAATTTGATTGGGCAGAACGTGGTTTCAGTTTCTCAAAAGAAGGCCCGCTCGATATGAGGATGGATCGATCAAGAGGCGTTACAGTGCATGATCTGATTCAGAGGCTTTCTGAAAAGGAACTGGAAGAATTATTGAAGAAATACGGAGAGGAGCGATGGTCGAGAAGAATTGCGCGTGCTATACTAAGAGCAGAAAAAGAGACAGGGATTACTTCAACAAGACAATTGGCTGCTATAATCGAGCGAATTGTTCCTGTCGGCAAAAGTAAAATTCATCCTGCTACCAGGACATTTCAGGCATTGAGAATTGCTGTAAACAGAGAATTGGATAGTTTAGGAAATTTTTTGGATAAAATTCATCATTATATGTTTGCCGGGGCTCGTATTGTGATTATTAGTTTCCATTCCCTTGAAGACCGAATTGTGAAGAACAAATTCGTAGAAAAAGCGAATCAGGGGATATTTAAGATACTTACAAAAAAGCCTATAAGTCCAGGTGAAGCTGAAATAGAAAAAAACATAAGATGCAGAAGTGCAAAACTTAGAGCGGCAGAAAGGATTTAATATGGGTATAGCAAGGATATTGTTGATGTTTTTTATCACTATTATGATGGCAACACTCGTGGTATGGGAGAGAAATAAAATTGTAGAAATAGGATATCAAGTAGCTAAGTTACAAAAGGATTGTGCCGAATTGTCGGAAAAGAGTAGAAAGGTGAATTATCATGTCAGTCGTTTATTATCACCTGACATTATTGCCTATAAGATACAGATACTCAAGTTGCCTCTCATTCCCCAGGGAGATTTACCAGCGATATTGGTAGCAAGGCAAGTAAATAGAGAAAGAAATGCAACGGGATTAATAAAAACAAGCTTGACAGAAGATTTATATACACAAAAAGTGCCCCTATTAAATTGCTGTTCATTACATAATTAGAAGGTTTGATCTTACATTATCCGCTTAATTTATATAATTTTATAAAATTACCAACGTGTTGCCTTTAAAAAAACATAGGTTTTGGGTAAATAGTATTGGTGTTTTTTTCATCGCAGTTTTTATCTTCCTTGCTATTCGTTTAGCGGGTATTCAAATAATTGATCATGATAAATATACAAAACTAGCCAAAGCGCAGCAGTGTAAGAAGATTGAGCTACCCGCAAGAAGAGGTTCAATCTTAGACCGGAATGGAAATACACTTGCAGAATCTTTACAAGTAGGTTCTATTTATGCTGACCCTACTGAAATTGAAGACATCCCTCATGTAGCATATCATCTCAGTAAGATTTTAAAGCTTAACTCCTCAAAGTTAATCAAACTGCTGAATAAAGATAAGCGATTCGTTTGGATTAAGCGAAAGATAGGTGATGAAGAACTTCGTGCAATAGCAAAGTTGTCATTAAAAGGTGTTTATATGAGTCACGAATATCACCGGTTTTATCCCAATCAGCAATTAGGAAGTCATGTCCTTGGATTTACCAATATTGATGAGAAAGGAATAGAAGGTATTGAATTATCATTTGATGATATGTTATCGGGGAAATCGGGATATAAACTCATTTTCCGAGATGCACTGCAGCGCCAGATTATCACACCGGACTCAAAGGTGCAATTGCCTAGGCATGGAAATACTGTTGTTCTGACAATTGATGCTAATATTCAGCATATCGTTGAAGAAGAATTAGGGATTGCCTGTGAGAAGTGGATGCCTTCCTCCGCAACAGCAATTGCTATGGATCCGATGACAGGTGAAGTGCTTGGTATGGCCAATTATCCTACCTATAATCCGAATCATTTCAAGAAATATCATTCAAATAACCGGAGAAATCTTGCTATTACCGATTGTTATGAGCCTGGTTCGTTAATGAAACCTATTGTACTTTCAGGCTTACTGGAAGAAGGTATAGTAAGACCTGATGATGTTTTATTTTGCAATAATGGTGTTTATGAAATAAAAGGCAGAACTCTTCATGATACTCACGGAGGTCATGGCAATCTTACTGTTGCTGAAATTATTTCTTATTCAAGTAATATTGGAATGGCCAAGTTAGGAATGCTTATGGGGATACAAAAGATGTATCAATATCTTAAGCAGTTTAAATTTGGAGAAAAGACGGGAATTGAACTACCAGGGGAAATCGGAGGTATCTTCCGTCCAGCTAAGCAGTGGTCAGACACCTACTCTCTGGTATCTATTTCGATAGGACATGAGGTTGCTGTTACACCATTGCAGTTTATTACAGCTTTTTGTGCTATCCCGAATGGAGGGGTATTACTGAAGCCGAGTATTATAAAGTCAATGGTAAGTGACGATAATAAAATAAAAGAAGAATTTCAACATCCGCAACTTGTTCGAAGGGTAATGAATGTAAATATTGCACGTAATATGATGAATCCTATATTGATGAAGGTTGTTACGGAAGGTACTGGAAAAAGTGCAAATCTATTTGAGTATGATATTGCCGGGAAGACAGGTACGTCACAAAAAACTTCTGATGAGGGAAAACGATATTCTCACGAAAAATATGTGGGTTCTTTTATTGCCTATGCTCCTGCAGACCAGCCCCGTATTTGTGTATTGGTAATGATTAATGAGCCTCAGAACGGTGCATATTACGGCGGTACCGTTGCGGCTCCTGCGGTGCGGGAAATTATTCGAAGGTCGTTGCTCTATCTTGGAGTTGAGCCTTTAAAATTCCAGATGGCGATGCAATAATTGCGGATTATGTATGCTTTTTAAAAGCAATGTAAGGGCAATGGTAACGGCTAAGAAAAGAATCATGAAATATTTTTTGTTTTTGTTACGATAATCATCTTAGTAAACAGGAAGACGAAGATGAAAGACAAAGAAATTGAAAAACAAAATTTTATTCTATGGTATAGTCTTTATGCAACAGAAAAAGAACTGGAAGTAGCTCGTACTACCAACAGGGAAACGCTGGACAGGCTCCTAAAGGAATATGCTGAAGAAGTTGATAAAATCGATAAAACAAAGTGTTTCTACGAACGGATTACTCAATCAGGAAGTAAACGGACACAGGGTTTTGATGCAACACTAAAAATTGATTATTCTTCGTCAGAGAAAAATAACCTATTTGAAGAGGATTCGGCAGCAGAACATGAAATTACGTGAGCTTTGTTCCTGTCTAAAAAGATACAAATCTTATGATTTTGTGGAGAAGGATGTGTGCGGGATAACACAGGACTCTCGTAAAGTCAAAAAGGGTTGTGTGTTTGTTGCAATCAAAGGTCATAAGCTGGATGGGCATGATTTCCTTGTTAAGGCAATAGAAAAAGGGGCTGTAGCTCTTGTTGTTGAGAAAAGAAGTGAAGTTGCTTTGCAAATACCTCAAATTATCGTGCCGGATACACGCCAGGCTCTGGCATGTATGAGTAATCATTTTTATGATGAGCCCTCTTCCAAAATGATAGTAACTGGCATTACAGGAACAAACGGTAAAACAACAACATCCTATCTTACAAAATCAATTATTGAGGCTTCTGGCAGTGAAGCTGGTCTTATTGGGACCATTCAATATCAAATTGGAAAGAGAGTTATTCCTGCTCAGGAAACGACTCCTGAATCTGTTGAAATACAGAGTTATCTCTCACAAATGCTTAAATCTGATATACGGTACGCTGTGATTGAAGCGTCTTCTCATGCCTTATCCCAACACCGGTTAGATGGTATTCATTTCAGTTCTGCAATTTTTACAAATTTATCTGCTGAACATCTTGATTACCATGAAAATATAAAAAGTTATAGAGAAGAAAAACTAAAATTGGTAAAAAAATTAGATTCAGGGGCAATGACTGTACTGAATGCTGATCATAATATGAGTAGGTATTTTGCACAGTGTACGAAGTCACGGGTAATTTGGTATGGTATAAAGAGAAAGAATGCCGATGTGATAGCAGAGGATATCCATTTGGGTAATGATACAACAAGGTTTTTACTCAATTCTCCCTGGGGGAAAAAGACGATCCATCTAAAATTGGTGGGAAAACACAATATTTATAATGCGTTAGCATCTGCTGCAAGTACTTTGGCGCAAGGGTTTACAATCGATACAATAAAAACAGGCATCGAATCTTTACCTATGGTTCCTGGTCGATTGGAGAAAATTGATTGTGGACAGGATTTTCTTGTTTATATTGATTATGCCCATACACATCAGGCGTTGCAAGTAATTTTGAGCACTCTCAGAGAGATAACAACCCGACGTATTTTACTCGTCTTTGGATGCGGCGGAGACCGGGATAGAAAAAAAAGACCTAAGATGGGGCATATCGCAGAAAAATATTCCGATCTTTTCTGGATAACAAGCGATAATCCCCGTTCTGAGGATCCTTGTAGTATTATTCATGAAATTCAAAAAGGGTTAAGCAGTAAAGCTGCCTTTCGCATACAACCTGATAGAAAAAGCGCTATTGAAGAAGCCCTTTTAGAAGCAAAAAGCGGAGATGTTGTAATTATTGCAGGCAAAGGCCATGAGCAATATCAGATATCAAAAGATACTATGACTCCTTTTCATGATCATGAGGTTGTAAGACATAGATTACAAAATAATTTAATAGCAAATTTTAATAGCTAAGGTAATAGGTAAGTATGGAAACCATATCTTTTGAAGAAGCTGCCAAAGCCGTTAATGGACAACTGACATTTGCAGATAAAAATGCCAGAATAAGAGGTGTGTCAACTGACAGTCGGAATGTTCAAAACGGTGATCTGTTTTTCGCAATTCCGGGAGAACATTTTAATGGCCATCAATTTATTGTCCAGGCGATAGATGACGGAGCTATAGGTGTGGTTGTTTCCCGCGAGCATACCTTGGACTTGAAGGGCAGGAGTTCTTCTATAATTCAAGTAGCAAATACTATAACGGCTTTAGGTGATTTGGCAAAATATTATCGTCAAAAATTGGGTACACGGATTATCGGTATTACGGGAAGTAATGGAAAAACTACTACAAAAGAAATGACATACCACTTATTGTCGTGTTTTAGCCCGACGGTAAAATCACAGAAAAGTTTCAATAATTTTATCGGTGTGCCGATAACGATATTTGAAATAGAAAATAAGCACCGGTATGGTGTTCTTGAGATGGGTACGAATGCCCCTGGTGAAATTTTACGTCTTTCTGAAATTAGTAATCCAGAGATTGCTGTAATTGTTAACATCTCAAAAACTCATTTGGAGGGACTCGGAAGTATTGAAGGTGTTGCCCGGGCAAAAGGCGAAATATTAGAGAATATCCGGACTGGCGGTGTGTTTGTATACAATATTGATAATCCATGGTGTATTACGATTGCTGACCGGTATAAGGGAAAGTCTGTAAGCTTTGGTTTTAATCATCATGCACAGATAAGATGTACAGATGTAAAGAAGAAAAATACAGGCTATATGATAACAATTAATGGCTATTTAGATGTTTATATTCCGATTCCTGGAGATCATAATATAAACAACTGTCTGGCATCTTTTGCAATCTGCTATGCATTAGGTCATGATCTCCGTGATCTAAAGGATGCTCTTTCCTCTTTTAAATTGCCCTCGATGAGAATGGAACAGCAGTGTATAGGAAATATTACCGTTATTAATGACGCATATAATGCAAATCCTGAATCGGTAAATGCTGCTTTGCAGTATCTTGGTGAAATCAATACGAGGAATAGAAGGGTTTTCATCTGTGGAGATATGTTAGAGTTAGGGAAAGAATCATATCAGCTACACAGAGAAGTTGGAGAGAAGGTGGCTCGTCTTAATATTGATGCGTTATGGACAGTGGGAGAGCATGCATGTGATATTGCAAGGGCTGCAAAGTTATCCGGTATGCCGGAAAGCCGGATCATGAGTTTTAAAGAGGTTGCGGATATTTCAGCATCCGAAATAAATACTCTGAAAGAGGATGATACCGTATTAATTAAAGGCTCCAGGGGTATGCATATGGAAAAAATTATTGAGAAATTTAGGGAATTTTTTCTTAAACAGGAACTGAGTCATAACTGTTTTTAACGGAAAAAGAATTATTGATAAAAAGAGAATGTATCAATTATTTCAAAGATAATTGACTTAAGAGATAATGAATAATTAACGAGGTTAAGAGACTTGCTATACCATTGGTTTTCATTAGAAATATTTGAATCCGTAGCTTTTCGTTTATGTTTCGCTGCTTTTACAGCATTTTTCATCAGTATTTTTTTTGGTCATTGGTTCATCAAGAAACTCAGATCATTGAAGATTGGTGAAGATACGACAAAAACGGATTCCGAAGAACTAAAACGTATGCATTCCAGTAAAAAAAATACCCCTACTATGGGAGGAACGATTGTAATTGTTGCTATTCTTATCTCTACTTTACTCTGGTGTAACGTTTATAATGGGTATGTCCTTTTATTAATGTTTACGCTGATATGGTTTGGCGCTCTTGGGTTCATTGATGACTATATCAAACTAACACAGAAAGACGCACCAGGTTTAAGTGATATGTCAAAATTCTTATTTCAATCGGCATTGGGACTCGTATTAGGGTTAATTTTATATTTTCATTTTAATAAATTCACGTGGGGTACACAGATAGTAATTCCTTTTATAAAAGAATTTAAACCTGATTTAGGACCTTTTTATATACTAGTCGTTACCTTCTTTATTGTGGCGATGTCAAATGCTGTGAATCTTACTGATGGGCTGGATGGATTAGCGATAGGGTGCAGCATTATAGCAGGCGCTGTTTTTACTGTTATTGCTTATATTTCGGGGAATGTAGATTTCAGTAATTATCTGAATATTCCTTATATTGCAGGAAGTCAGGAATTGAGCGTTTTTTGTGCTGCACTTGCAGGAGGAGGTTTAGGATTTTTATGGTATAACTGTTTTCCTGCTCAGGTTTTTATGGGTGATACAGGTTCATTAGCATTGGGAGGCGTACTGGGGCTCGTTGCTATTATTGTAAAACAAGAAGTGGTAATGATTGTTATCGGAGGTATCTTTATTGCTGAGACAATTTCTGTCATCATGCAAGTTTCCTTCTATAAAATGACAAAGAAGAGAATTTTTCGTTGCGCGCCCCTGCATCATCATTTCCAGTTCAAAGGGTTGTCTGAAACAAAAGTTACTTTCCGGTTCTGGATTATTGCAGTTCTCCTGGCCGGATTCAGTTTTATTTTATTGTAAGATTAAAGGAGTTTGTTGGTGAAACCCTGGCATTTTATTATATATATCATGGTTGCACTCTTAGGGTTTAGCATTGTTACCGTATACAGTACTGATATGGTGACTTTTGGAGTAAAAGGAAGTAGTTATCAATTTATGAAACATCTTTTATGGATAGGTGTAGGCTCAGGGTTGTTGATAATAATAGCAAAGGTGGATTATCATTATTTACAGAAATTCAGTGTGCCCATTCTTGTTGTGTCTGGTATTCTTCTCCTGCTGGTATTGGTGCCAGGAATAGGCACTGTTACCAATGGTGCACGGAGATGGATACGATTGAGTTCGATGTTTGGCATCCAGCCATCAGAGTTTGCGAAACTAGCAATGATACTCTATATTTCGAATCATATTGCAGAAAATTACGACCGTATGTCCAAATTTATGTATGGGTTCATAATACCCATCAGCGTTGTAGCATTAATAAGCGGTCTCATAGTTATTGAACCTGATTTCGGAACTGCTGCATTTATTGCACTATTATCTTTTATTATGCTTATTGTTGGTGGAACGAGGATCATTTTTATTTCTTTTATGATCATAGCTGCGGTACCATTTCTTCATAAAATGTTATTTGAGGTCTCATATCGAAAAGACAGACTCATGGCCTTTTGGAACCCATGGGAAGATCCTTCCGGGACAGGGTATCACGTAATTCAATCGTGGATTGCCCTTGGTTCCGGTGGTTTGACAGGTTTAGGGATTGGAAACAGCAAGCAAAAACTCTTCTTCTTGCCAGAAAGCAGTAGCGATTTTATCTTTACCATTATTGGTGAGGAGTTTGGTTTCCTTGGGGTGATAGTTGTTATAAGTTTATTTATATTATTACTATGGCAGGGGTTAAAAATTGTACATTCAGCCAAGGATATATTTGGCTTCTTTTTGGGGCTTGGGATTACCATAATGTTTGGATTGCAAGCGATTATTAATATTGCAGTTGTTTCTGGCATGATGCCAACAAAAGGTATCCCTTTACCTTTTGTTAGTTCAGGAGGATCGTCTCTTTTATTTTCAATGGCAGGGATTGGTATATTGATCAATGTGGCAAGACATTCTGCGCCAGGAGAAAATTTACCGGTATCTGTTGACAATATGGACTCTCTTCAAGATACAGAGAATAAGCCGCCAGTTTTCATGAGGATTTATCATAAGATCGCTGCTAAAATAGCAAATTTCTCCTGGTAACAGAGTGGAATTATATAGCAAATCATGCAGGTAAATTATACACACATAGTTATCTTATGATACATTCTGTATATTTATTTTTTATAGAATGTATTCATGAGAAGGAAAAGGGGTAGAGAAAATGAAAGTAATTTTTGCAGGGGGCGGCACTGGCGGGCATCTCATGGTTGGATTGAGTACCGCAGAAGAAATTCGGTTCCGGTTTCATGATGCAAAAATTGTATTTTTTGGAACGGGAAAAGAATTTGAGAAGCGATGTGTAGAGCAACGGGGATTCCAATTTCGGCAAACGAGTGCAAAAGAATGGAAGAAATCATGGAAACATATATTTACCTTTGTAGGTGCTCTGTTTATAGGTGTTGTAGAATCCTTAGTTGAGATGAGAAAATTGAAACCTGATATTGTGATTGGTTTAGGCGGGTATGCATCTGCTGCGCCAATTATTGCTGCAAAATTGCTTAGTATTCCATCGGTATTGCTTGAACAAAATGTAATTCCCGGCAAGGCGAATCGATTTTTATCCAGGTGGGTTGACGAGATATATTGCCATTGGCGAGGGTCTGTTAAATGGTTCAGCAAGGCAAAGATTGTTCGTGTAACAGGGACACCGATTCGAAAGGATATTTTATACAGCAAAAAAATGTGCCCTTCAGGGAAATTCGGATTAAGTCATTCTAAGAAGACGCTGCTTATTACCGGTGGGAGTCAGGGAGCACAGGCTATTAATGAAGTTATATTGAGATGTTTACCCAGATTAGAATTATTATCAAACGAATTACAAATAATCCATTGTACCGGTGAATATAGTTATAAAACGGTAAAAGCAGCATATGAACAAACGAAAATAGATGCATTTGTATGTAGCTTTCTCGACGATATGGGTAGTGCTCTTACTATGGCAGATTTAATTGTTTGTAGAGCGGGTGCAACTACAATTGCTGAAATTACTGCAATAGGTATTCCTGCTATATTAATACCATATCCATATGCTGCCGACAATCATCAATACTGGAATGCAATGGAATTAGTAAGCAATGGTGGAGGGTATTTGTTACAGCAATTTGATCTGACGCCTGAAAAACTCATAGAACTTATTACCGATCTCCTTCATAATAAGGAAAAATATGATAGGATGAAGATGTTTAATAAAGGGATGGGAATTCCTAATGCAACAGTCTGTGTCGTTGATAGTATATGCAGGGTGATTAGTCTAAAAAACGCTGAATTTGTACTTACTATAGGGTAACTTAATATCTCTTGATTAGGCTTATATGGTTCCTTAATCGTTTAAAAAAGTATCGAAATAGAGTATTGGTTGGTAATTACGATAGAGGAGGGGAAAATCCAGCAAATTTATCAAAGGGGAAGCGGGCATGCAAGCATATATGGGGCCGTTAGAGAATCAGTTTAATTATCGTCCTTCAAGTGGGCA
>NZ_SZPP01000089.1:0-3404 GCF_030263775.1 Candidatus Jettenia sp. AMX1 | reverse complement strand
TGCACCTGGCTGGGAGAAGAATGGAACAGAAGCTAATCCTCAATTAGATAAAGATTACTATCCTGCCCCTGACGGTCCTGCGGCAACTGGTGCTATACCATTACCATCTAGTTGGCCTGGTCTCGATGGTGGAGGATACCGGGGAGCACTACCTCCACAAACACCATAATTTACTGCCCAAAAACGATTTGGAAACAAAACATTAAAGCCCCGGTAACTCCGGGGCTTTAATGTTATATAAAGATACACTCTTTTCTATCGTACGACCTACGCCCTATTGCCCTTTCCAAAATAACACTGTCGATACTGTTTTCAGCACAATAAACAAATCAAAGAAGAGGGATTGATTTTGGATATAAAATAAATCATACTCAAGTTTCTCTTTCTGTTCTTCGTTATTGTCAAAGTAACGGCCTTGGACTTGTGCCCAGCCAGTAAGTCCAGGTTTTATGATGAAACGAAGTCGATAGTATGGAATATCTTTGGCCAATTTTTCAGCAAAAAATTTCCGAATGGGGCGCGTACCGATAAAACTCATCTCCCCTTTTAGGATATTGAATAGCTGAGGTAATTCATCAAATCTACACTTACGGAGAGGCCTACCCACCTTTGTAACTCTTGAATCGTTTTTATCGGACCACTTAGGACCGCCCTTTTCCGCATCAACAATCATTGTACGGAATTTTAGTATCGTAAACGGCTTCTCATTTTGCCCCAGGCGTTCTTGTTTAAAAAAGATTGGCCCTTTTGACGATAATTTAATAGCCAGGCCTATCAGCAGTATTAGTGGAGACAGTATAATTATTCCACACAAGGAGAGTAAGATATCCATAATTCTTTTTATCCTGCTGTAAAGAAAAGGATTAAACTTCTTTCCCTGATTATGGAATAAAAACCAAGAATCCTTAATGCTGCTTATTGGTATTTTAGCAGACAATGCCTCATAAAAATAGAGGGCATCGTAAATGGCAATACCGCTAAATTTCATATCGAAAAGCCATTTTCTCAATAGGGGAAAATCATTGAGACTACATGCAACAACAATGGTATTAAATTTATTGTCAACAACCATATCAAAAAGGCTTTGGGTGGATATTGAATCACTCACATAGTCTGTTCCACGGTTCTCTGAATAATTTCTGATAATCTTTAAATCATAAGGAATAATCTTATATGTTTTAACAATGGACTCAATATCATTTACTATAGCTCCATCACCAATAAGCAGTACTTTCTCCTTTAGATATTCCGATTTAGAGAAGACATTTACAAAGAGTTTGCGCCAGGCAAATAGCAACAATATGCTAAATATAGAATAAAACAATAGAATTGCTCTGCCGATTACCATATTAAAAACAAAGATGTAGGAGAGAAATGCAACAATACTTGAAGTAATTAAAACTGCAAAGCTTATATAAAGAAGGAGTTTTGTATTGTTTTCCCAACGACTTTTATTGTAGAGTTCAAAAATATAAAAAATTATTGGAGAAAGGGATATCAAGGTAAAAGCCCACCAATTGAACTTTGGCAGAATAAGCTTAAAATTAAAAGGATCAAAAATCTTTATTTTAATAAACACTGTTATATAAAAGGTAATAAGAACAATGAGTATATCACCTAATAAAAGAAATACCTTTTTTTTACTACTAGGAGAAAAGAAATACATTTTCAAATGACCTTGTAAAAATTGTTAGTAGGAACAAAAACTGCTTTAGAGTTAAATTAGTAATTATTAATAAATTTTAGCCATAAGATTTTCGCTTACAAGCTATAAACTATAATAACATTCATAAGGAGCTTATTGCAGAAAGAAGAAAATGCATAGTAAATATATTTATTGCGGTGAACTGGAACATCTGGTGCAAATCTTCGATCTTTATTATGATAAAATACCTTTAATATACAAGATCTATAATGCCCCTGCTTTCTTATAAACTCCAGCTGTTTTTTCTAAAATTTTCTCTTCATCAAAGATATCTACTGCCCGTTTGCGGCTTTCTATACCCATTTTATTTATCAACTCTGGCTCTCGAATAAACTTGAGCATACAATTTGCTAATGATTCAACGTCTTTTGGTGACGAAAAAAAACCATTGACGCCATCCACAACAACCTCCTTACAACCTGGAGTATTTGTAGTAATAATTGGTTTTCCTTTAGCAGCAGCTTCTATTAATGACCGGGGGACGCCTTCCGGGTAATATGAGGGTAAAACAACTACGTCAGAATTGTCTAACAAAATCATCACATCTTCAAAAGGGATACGTCCAATCCATTTAGCGATCCCTCTTGCATTAACTTCATTTAGCCATTTTTCAGGAATTGCATCCGGATTTCCTTTTGCACCACCACCAGATGCACCACCGGCCAAAATAAATTTGGTTTCAGGGTACTGCTTTTTAACTCTTTCTGCAGCACTAATATATTCACTTATGCCTTTACTCCAAAGCATTCTTGAAACAAGGAGAAATTGTAAGTTAGCGTCGCTTCGCTTAATCGTATTTGGATAAAAGACTTTAGTATTAACTCCTGAACCAAGAATAACCTGAGCATTGGTTTTTTTTATGAGAGCATTCGAGACAAACAACTGATAGTCATCATTATTTTGGAAAATCACCCGTGGCCGACCAGATAAGGCAAACTTATAAAGCATCATCGAGGTGCGCATTAAGAGACCACGTTCATTAAATACATAGCCTAATCCTGTAATTGAATTTATAATAGCAGGAACCTTTGCCCATTTAGCAGCTAATGAGCCAAAAATAACGGGTTTTATGGTAAAATGATGCACAAGCGATGGCGATTCCTGATTATAAAGTGACTTCAGTCGCCATATAAGAGCAACATCAGCAATAGGATTTTTTCCCTTATGATCGATATTAATATTTATAAATCTTATACCTATATTTGAAAATTTATTAACATAATCTGCTTCATCATTGGCTATTGCAACAACAGACCATCCTTGATTGGATAGGAATTTCATTAACTGAAGCCTATAATTAAATAATGCAAAACCAGTGTTTGCAATAAACAAAGCTTTTTTTTCCATGGTAACAAAAGTCTCTCTATAATTTATAGTAATATTCCTTAATCTCTATCAGGAAATTATTGATTCATTTTATTAGATAGATAGATAAAAAATATTTTAAAGAATTAAAATAAATTAATGATTAATGATAGTATTACACGGTTATTGTTATAGCTCAATAGTATGATTTTTTCATCATTTTATATTCAAGTTCTTAGGAGGCAATGCTCCACGATATTTTTTACCGTCCTGACCAGGCCAACTAGATGGTAACGGTATAGCACCAGTTGCCGCAGGACCGTCAGGGGCAGGATAGTAATCTTTATCTAATTGAGGATTAGCTTCTGTTCCATTCTTCTCCCAGCCAGGTGCA
>NZ_SZPP01000046.1:0-26146 GCF_030263775.1 Candidatus Jettenia sp. AMX1 | reverse complement strand
TCACGGCAATAGAATCGTTAAGAACAAGATTTTTCAGGCTCTCTCAGCCATGACTGCCATCTTTCCCTTATCTATGGCTGGTTAGCACAATTTTTGTCTAGTTTATGCGCAACTTATGTGTATCTATACGTCTAATATTACCAGTGTTTCCCATCCACTGTCGGTTCTTTCCAGCCGGAAATGATGGAGGGTTACGGCTTTGACATCGACCTTAAGATGGTGGCGTTTCGGATTGAGTTTTTCACCCATAGCGGTCGCTTCCAGCACATAGGTATGATCTTTCCCTTTAATTTGTATCTGTTGAGTGCGCACTATCAACTGTTCAGCATCTTTGTAGTAAATGAACTCCTGCAGAAAATTGAAAAGGAGCATGTCCAGCTCTTCGTTTTCGAGCTGTATTTCACGCTTTTCCTGAAGCTGAATTGAATCAAGATCTTCTACCATCACATGCATCGTAGCATTGGCTGCTGATATAAACGTCTCCTCTAAATCCTTACCCCAGGCTTTAAAAGCTGTATCAGCAATGGCAATATCTTCCAGATATTCGTATGGCATTATCATACTGCGGTACAACCGCACCTGCAATAAAAAAAATCAATAACACAATATCGATATAATTTTTGCATCATGAGGACATATAGTATCAAATAGATGAAACCGGACGGAACATAATGAAACCAAATACAATGAGCCATGATTTGATTGCGCCATCACGGACAAACGAGTTTGTCCGTGCCACCCTATCAAAAATACGTTCGGCTTCATATCTTGAGTACTATAATACCGCAGGAAAACTCATTTGGGATTATTACCTTTCCAGAGCAAGCACAAGGTTTGCCCCTGCAAGATTATGATCTTTCCCTGTATTGACTATTCCGTGTGCGTTATCCCTTTACATTACCAATGGGTATAAAGAGTGCCACACGTTTGCTGATTCCTGATAGTTCGGCTGCCTCGATGACATCGTTGATATCCTTATAGGCGCCTCCGGCTTCTTCAGCCAGTCCCGACCATGATGCACTCCGGACATAGATACCCCGCGCCTCCATTTCATGCTGTAATGTCTCCCCTCTCCATGTCTTCTTTGCTTTACTTCGGCTCATAGTTCTGCCACTTCCGTGCGCCGTGCTAAAGAAGGTTTGGCTACCTCCGGAAGTACCCACTAATAAATAAGAGCCGGTTTCCATACTGCCTCCAATAATAACCGGTTGACCTATTTCCTTATAGCGTTTCGGCACTCCCTCCATTCCCGGTCCAAATGCGCGGGTAGCCCCCTTTCGATGTACCAGCAGTTTTTTTGTCTGACCATTAATACTGTGATTCTCAACCTTAGCTGTATTGTGTGCAACATCGTATACCATATACATCCCCATGTCCTGAGGAGAACGACCAAATACATCTGAGAAAACTTCGCGTATTCGATGTAAAATAAGCTGGCGATTTGCAAATGACATATTGATTCCGCATTTCATGGCAGCATAGTAATCTTTCCCTTCGGGTGAATTGAAAGGGGCAGAAGCTAACTCGCGATCCAGAACGCTGATTCCATATTTACTTTGCATCACCTTCAGAAAAACCTGCAGATAGTCAGTTGCCACCTGATGGCCAAATCCACGGCTGCCAGTATGAAACATGACAGCGATCTGATCAGGAACGGTAATCCCGAATACCCTGGCTAACTTCTCATCCATTATATATTCACGGCGTGCTACCTGTATTTCCAGATAATGATTGCCAGAACCTAATGTACCAATTTGATTGTATCCCCGATCGATAGCTTTTTCGCTAATTTTCTTTGAATCAGCCCCTTCAATACAACCAGACTCTTCGGTCATCTCCAGGTCTTCTTCCCATCCATAGCCATGTTTGACACACCAGTGTGCCCCCTGTTCAACAATCTGCCGAAATTCGTCTCTTGATACCTTCAGAAAGCCTGTACTCCCTACACCTGCCGGGATTTTCTTATACAGTTTATCAACCAGTTCCTTAAGATGAGGTTTCACTTCGTTATAGGTAAGATTCGTCATCACCAGGCGCATACCGCAATTGATATCAAAGCCAATACCACCCGGAGAAATTATCCCTTCTTCCGTGTCCATAGCAGCTACACCCCCAATAGGGAAACCGTAGCCAGAATGACCATCAGGCATGCAAAGCGCATACTTGGTAATGCCTGGTAATGTAGCCACATTGGTAATCTGGTCATAGACGGCTTCATCCATTGCCTGAATCAACTTTTCCGTTCCATAGATCCTTGCTGGTACGCGCATGCCGGGTTTATAAGAGACAGGTAATTCCCAAACAGTATCGGATATTCGTTCAATGATATTGGGCAGAGGCATAAGTTCTTGTATTCCTTTTCTTACCTATGGTAACCTTCAAGAACAGAAAAATAAAATTTTGCTACATATCATTATTAGCATCTTTTATACCAACTTGCAAGTCTATCCATTAATTAAGCCCTCGATACCCTTTCAATGCCGGATAAATATAAACCTGTAGAGGCACAAGATTTTGCGTCTCTCCATAGCTATTTCGAAATTCCAGAATATACAATAAATACATGATTATAAACAATTGCCCTTACAAGATTGCAATATATGATCTTATCGAGTATAGTAAGCAGCAATGAGGTAGTGCTATGATTTTTATTGTACAGGTAGATAAGTCAACACATACCATAGATGTAAGAGAAAAGATAGAGAGACCGGCATGCTCCGCAGCACTGATCCAGGTATAATACACCCTTACCTTAAAGATGCTTCAAACCTTAACGGTGGTTATGCGCAGGAGGTCGTCTTCCCCGAAAATGAAACAGAGGTTGTTCAGATACTGGAAGAGGCATCATGTACCAGGACGCCAGTAACGATCTCAGGAAACGGGACAGGCCTTGTGGGGGCGAGAATACCGTTCGGAGGGATTGTTCTTTCAACTGAAAAATTAGGTGGATTAAGAGGAGTTTATCAAACAGATAGTAAATCGGGTTATATCATAACAGGACCTGCCCTCACCTTGAAAGGGCTTCAGGAAGCAGCTTCAGCGAATGGGCTTCTTTACCCGCCAGATCCCACGGAGCAGAACGCATTTATTGGCGCCAGTGTAGCGACCAATGCCTCCGGGGCCAGAACCTTCAAATATGGAGCTACCCGCAAGTGGGTGAGAAGATTAAGAATCGTTCTTGCGACAGGTGACATCCTGGACTTGCACCGTGGAGAATTCCTTGCCGATTCAGAAGATCATATTTTTCTGAATGGTTCCAGAAATACCTTTGAACTAAAGTTACCCCACTATCGTTCACCACGCATAAAACATTCGGCCGGTTATTACATCACACCAGGGATGAGCGCCCTGGATCTCTTTATCGGGTCAGAGGGAACTTTAGGCGTATTCACTGAAGTTGAGGTTGAGCTTATTCTCAAACCTTACGGATTCTTTAGTGGAATCGTTTTTCTCAATCAGGAGGAAGATGCCTGGCATCTGGTAGATCAGGCCAGAGATGAGTCGTTAAAGAACCGTGTTTCTCAGACAAAAGATCAATTCGATGCCAGTGTTCTGGAATATTTTGATTCCCATGCTCTTCACATCCTGCGTACTGCCTATCCTCAAATCCCGCCACAAGCCCAATCGGCTGTTTTCTTTGAACAGGAAATTCTCCCTCATTCAAAAAAAAAGCTTACAGAACAATGGTTTCGGTTATTCCAAAACCATCAGGTCCTGTTAGACCAGAGTTGGTTCAGCGAAAGTTCTCAAGAACATACTGAATTTCGCGTGTTTCGCCACGCTATCCCCGCTCTCGTTAACAAACTCTTACGGCAACACCACCAAATGAAGATTGGCACTGATTTTACCGTTCCAAAAGAACACTTTTTTGATCTCTTGAGACTGTACCGGCAAATCCTGAAGGATTCAGGCCTTCGATACTGTACCTTCGGACACATTGCGGACAATCACCTTCACGTAAACATTCTTCCACAGAACGATAGCGAGGCACAAAGAGGATGGCAACTCTACGGCCAAATTGCCGATATAATTATTCGTTGGGGAGGTTCTATCTCTGCAGAGCATGGAGTGGGCAAGATCAAAAGGAATTATCTGCTCAATATGGTTGGACGCTCAGGTATTAAGGAGATGGCCTGCATTAAGAAAAAGCTCGATCCTTATGGAATTTTAGGAAGAGGAAATATTATTCCGGAAGAGTTTGTGGATACCTGAGAAGATTGTCTCAGACTTTGGATATTATAACTCCAGGAAGGGTGTGAACTGTCACACTTTTGTAGCAACACATTTCTGTGACATGTCACACCCTCATACAAAAATTCCTCTCTTATCACTGATTGGATACAGAAAGAGTTTTCTCAAACCTGCAGGCTTAAATTGCCTTAGTGAGGTTAAATATTTTATTTGTATTCTGTTTAGTTTCCCTTCACGGTATATTTTTTGTTGCTTAATTTTGATTCTCAAGCTAAGCTAAAGCAGAAACAATCTCTATTAAAATTCCTGTGCATAGAACTTTATTGCTTCTATTAAAATTCCACCGTGTCATGCAGGCTTTGATGAAGCCACATGATATTTTAATTCATACGACATCTCTTTGAAGGGAGGGTAAATTAATCCATGGTAAAAGGCAACAGGCGCTTTATTTTCCCCAGATTCATGCCGATTGTATTATTGCTATCAATGCTTGGCTGTGCCCCTGTTATATCAAAACAAATCAGAGAACAGGTAAAACCAGATATCACTCCTGAAGCTGTATTAAGCGATCCTGAACATTATAAAGGTGAAATGATTGTGATAAGCGGGATTATCATTGAGGCTGAAAACACGAAAGAGGAAACTTTGTTAAAGATATTACAGCGCCCTGCCGGTTCTCGCGGAAAACCGAAAGATGTAGATGTATCCGGCGGAAGATTTTTAGCCATCGTTGATCACTATCTCGATCCGGTTCTCTATTCCAAGGATCGCGCTGTTACCATTGGCGGAGAAGTTCAGGGAACGAGGATACTACCTTTGGGAGAAATACAGTATACCTATCCGGTTGTTAACGTTAAAGAGATATACCTTTGGCCAGTTGAAAAGCAGTACTATTCTCCTTCCCCTTCATTCCACATCGGCTTTGGTCTTGGGTATTTCCATTAATAAGGAGGAATGCATATGATAAAAGGCATTACATATTCCAGCTCATATCAATGTATATCATTGATGACATTGTTATTGATAACCGGTTGCGCACCGGTTATATCAAAACAAGTAAGAGAACAAGTTAATCCAAATATCACAGTTGAAGAGGTATTTAAGGATCCTGAACGTTACCAGGGTGAAATGATTATCGTAAGTGGGAATATTATCGAGACCGAAAATACCAAAGAAGGCACTTTTATAAAGATATTACAACATCCTGCGGGTTCCCGGGGAAGGCCTAAAGATGTGGATACAAGTGAAGGAAGATTTCTGGCGGCTTTCGACCACTATCTGGATCCGGTTATCTATGCTAAAGGACGAGCCATCACTATCGCAGGAGAAGTACAGGGAAAACAAACATTACCTGTGGGCGAAGTGCAATATACCTATCCAGTTATCCAGGCTAAGGAGATGCACCTTTGGCCAGTTGAAAAGCGATATTATTCACCTGATTACTACTATCATGATCATTTCTGGTGGCGAAGAGGTTTCTGGTATTACTAAATTTTTATATCTTACTCCTCAATAAAAGGTTTTATCGTTCGTGAGATAATGTACCTATTATTGGCAATCCAGTGATAGATAGCATACAAGAGTGCTTTTATTATGGGTATCTTAAACAATACATACGACCATCTGAGACCCTTTAATCGGACAACTATCTCTGGTAATGCCATATCGCCAGCTAAAATCCGGTTATCTGAAAGTACGAGCTGAAGGGATTTTCGACATGTCTCATCAGTCATCTCAGGGAATCGGATTCTTCGTTCCTCTGATTGGCATGGAATACATTCAAAGGCATCTCTTCGGATTGCATGTAGCTGAATCCATTTCATACTGGCGCGACATAAACAACAGGTATTATCATACATGAGAACGACACGCCCTTTATTTTTCACGTATATCCTTTTATCCGTACAATCTGTGGCTATAATTATTTTCTACCAATTTGAATGAACCTCTATCTCACAAAGCTCAATGCCTGATAAATTAGAGATATCTCTAACTGGCAAACTACCATCGTATATACTTTCCAGGATAGCATTCCCATTATAATAAATCGTAACAGGTTCGCTATTGACATTCCTTTGAAGTACGAATTTATAGTGAAATCTTGTACGATCTCCGGAATTTCTGGTAATAACGGATACAACCCTATTCTTACCCGGTAATAGTTTATCTTCTCCATTACAGAAACCTTTATATTTTAATCTTTCGGCCTTTTGGGATTCTATAAAAACCAGGGCTACTTCATCCCCTTCCGTTAACTCTGCAAGGTTAAATCCCAATCCCTTTAATCCGTCTGCAACGACAATTTTTGTCGGTTCCTTATGGATAATCCTCTTTGTGTCTTCCCAGGCGCTCGGGTTCTTTAAAAAATAATCCACGATATTCCCCTGGGCAAGACTGACATTCTCCATGGAAAAGAGAGTGAATACTACAAGTAACGTACACCATAAGTACAGGCAGGGTATCCTTTTTTGCAAATATAACAACGATTGAGAGACAAAAGAATTCCACCGGAAAAATTTCCTGTTACGATACAGTAGTACTCCACAAGATTCTTTGTTCTCTTCAGTATGATGATTACCCTCATGCTGAAGAATAAAACGATGAAGAATCTCTCTTGTGAAATCTCTGAGAGCATGCTTGGTATTTTTCACGTTTATTACCCTTCTACGCAACTATCTTTATTTATATTCAATAAACCCGGCGGGATTTTTTCTATATAAATTATGTGCTTTAATATACTCTTCCACGCATCGGGGAACCAAATATCGTATACTACGCCCGTCCCGTAATCGTTCCCTGATTTCGGTAGAGGATATCCCAATGGATGGGATCATGACTTTTAGTCTTTCGATTTCTTTTTTCTCTTTATTTTTGAACTCCGCCTCATCCCTCATAAGGGAAAAGTTGTAAGATTTCTCTTTGGTAAGGGGTACATGGGATTTATGGGAATCTTCGTTTATTGGTACCGGGAAACGATTAACCACGACAAAACGGCACAAGCTGGAAAGTATATCAATGTCTTTCCAGGTATTTATCTCATGCAGCATATCTGATCCAATAATCAGATATAAGTTCTGTTTCTCCCCATATATCCCTTTAAGAGTTTTTACGGTATCTATCGTATAGGATTTTCCTGACCGTTTAATTTCCAAATCAGAAATCTCAAAATGATCGTTATCGCTTATAGCCTGTTTTACCATGTGATATCTATGAGAAGAATGTATTAAATCGATTGATTCTTTATGCGGAGATATACCGGTAGGGATAAATACCACTTTCGATAATCTTTGCTGCTGAAATACTTCTTCTGCAACAATTAAATGACCTATATGGATTGGGTTAAACGATCCACCAAATATACCGATATCCATCGTATGTAATAATCATTCAGCCCCTGGGAGCTTAAGCATAAAGATACAATATGAGAGAAGAATTTCTATTCTAAAACCAAAAATCTGAATTTTACCAGCAGTCATATTATATACCATGATATAAAGGGATGTAAATAAGTTAATAAAAACGGGACTTGTTTTTCATTGACTCGTAAAAAAAGGTGTGTTAGCATCTGGCAATTGTAATGAATCAGAAAGGTTTGGCATTTTTGAGGAAATCTCTTGAAAATTGCATATTTTGACTGTTTTTCCGGTATAAGCGGTGATATGACATTAGGGGCTTTTGTAGATGCAGGATTAGACCTCGCTGTTTTAAAAGAGCGCCTGGGGCAACTTCCCATTCATGGTTATGAGCTATCTGCAGAAAAGGTAAAGCGAGCAGGTATCTGCGGTACAAAAGTTCATGTAATAATATCTCAAAAAGATGAACATAGACATAAACACCACAACCATCACCATTCACAGTATAATTTTTCTGATATACAGACAATTATAGAAAAAAGCAACCTCCACCACGATATCAAGAAAGATAGTATCAGGATTTTCCATAGATTGGCAACGGTTGAGGCAAAAGTCCATAATACCTCAATAGAGGAAGTCCATTTTCACGAGGTAGGGGCAATAGACTCAATCGTTGATATTGTAGGGTCAGTAATTGCTCTAAAACACACAGGAATAGAAAAGATATATTTCTCACCTATTCCCACCGGTCATGGATATACGATGTGTGAACATGGCACATTCCCTGTTCCTCCACCTGCAGTGGCAGAACTCCTTAAGGGACACCTATTAAAATCTGTCGATATAGCAAAAGAATTAACAACCCCTACTGGCGCTGCAATAGTAACGACGTTGGGAGAAGGCATACACACTATTCCAGAAATGAGGATCCTTCAGGTCGGTTATGGGGCAGGTAGTTACCATGATTCTACGATACCGAATTTATTACGTGTCATCATAGGAGAAATAACTCCGGGTAAGGAAACCGATGAAATGTGGGTTGTTGAGACCAACATTGATAATATGTCCGGAGAAATAATAGGTTATGTCATGGATAAATTATTTGAAGCAGGCGCGGTGGACGTGTATTTTACACCGATTCAGATGAAAAAGGAGCGTCCCGGAATAATTATTAGCGCTCTTGTACCGGAACGAAATCTATCTTCTGTTGAATCGGTTTTGTTTGACCAGACAGCCACCTTTGGCATAAGGAAATATAAAGTAATTCGTACAATACTTACCCGTGAGTTCAAAGAATTTGACACCCGGCTTGGTAAAATAAAGGTTAAAATTGGGAAATTTCATGAGGATATTAAAAGTTTTTCTCCTGAATATGAGGATTGTAAAAGGATTGCTGAGGAAAAAGGCATCCCCCTAAAGCATGTCTATCGTATCATTTCAAAAGATCTGGAAAATCATGAGTTTTTGAAATAACTATTGCTATTTATAATTTACAAACTGCATAGCAAAATCGTAATTTTGGTCTTTAATTGCCTTCATAACTGACTGGAGATCGTCTATCTTTTGCCCTGTTATACGGACCTTATCTTCCTGAATTTGGGCCTGAATTTTCAGTTTCAATCCCTTAATAAATTTTACCAGTTCTTTGGCCTTTTCCATAGGAATGCCTGACTGAAACGTAATAACCTGCCGAATAGTACCGCCTAATGCATTTTCTGGCTCGCCAACGTTAAGCGATTTTAAGGGAATGCCCCTCTTTTCAAGCTTGTCTTGTAAAATCTCTGTTAAACTCCTCATCTTGTAGTCGTCATCGGCAATTAATGTTATAGAATTATCATTGTTTAATGCAACAGAAGATTTACTTCCTTTAAAGTCATATCTTACTGCAAGCTGCTTTTTGGCCTGATCAACCGCATTATTTACCTCGTGCATTTCTACCTTACATACAATATCAAACGAATGCATTTCTGCCATACCAGTATCTCCTTATCTTCGTAATTTTGTGGCTATTTTGAAATTCCTGAACATTCAATAACCTAAATTCCTGACTTCTTCTTCCGTAAATCCGATAAAATGAGCTAATTCATGGCGTACCACATTCTTTATCCTTTTCTTAATCTCCTCTTCCGAGTGGCAAAGAGACTCGATATTCTTCTGAAATATCGTAATCCTCTCCGGCATTGTGCCAGAATGCCATACACTTTTCTTGTTAAGCGGTATACCTTCAAATAACCCTAACAAAATTCCGCTAGGTGTTATTTTCAGTTTTTCTAATACATTACTGGTAGGCCTATCCTCTACAACAATAGACACATTCGATAAACGGTCCTGGATATTTTGTGGCAATTCTTTGATTGCATCAATCACAAGCCGGTCGAAAACTATTGTATGCCCTGTGCTTTGAGCTTCCGGAATTATTTCATCCGATCCATACTCAACAATTCCGGTAATTTTATAGGTACCCATAAAGATCTTACCTACAAGATAAATAATTCCCCCTAATACAGCAAACGTTACCCAGAAGTTCCATCCCTGCATGAGCATAGCGCCACCTAACGATCCCAAAAGAGCAACAATTGCAAAATACCCCAGCAAGACACAAAACCCTTTTGTATCCTTCTCGTGCCTTTTCACAGCTAGGATAGGAACTACCCTTAAACCACAGCCAACACATATCATACTCTTTTTCTGATTACACTCTTCAATACGATATATCTGACCACAATGAAAGCATCGTAATAGATCTTTTGTCATAAAATAAAGGTTCTCTTAGAAATTATACCCAATGGTACTTAATATGGTAGCATCGTTATTTTTTACCCCTTCTGCACTGGGATCACTATCATATTGGTTGATCCAGCTAATGTTCCAGGATATATGGTTATTCAATTTTTGCCTTAATCCTACATCAGATTCTAATCGCCATTGTATAAGATTATCTACTGCAGGTATAAAATCTACTTTCGCATACATGAAAGTTGAATCAAAAATTTGCCAATCTAAATAATTTCCAATTCTCAAACCAGGACTTGTTCGTACCATACTGTCTTGAAATCTCTCGTAGGTATATGATGGACCTATTTCAGATTTATACTTCAAATTTTCCCTTTCAATAAACCGATAGCCCATACCTGATGATGTAATAGACCTGAGACTCAACTTCTCGATCTCATCATGCTCTATACTCTCCTGATGAAAAGAATACAATCTTTCTTTGTGTTTACGCTCATATTTAAAAGCGCCGTGTTGTTCGTCAGCGCTCTTCGTCCCGGCAGTTGTCTCAAAAAGAAGAAGGCTGCTGAAATAAAAATTATCTTTCATTCTTTCCAGAGAAAAATTTGTCTTTACGCTCGTAGTCAATGCGTCCCTATTTCCCCTTTGAAGGGTAAGACCGGCATCAATATTCCCCTTCCACGGTTTACCGCCTTGCTGAAGGGTATCCTGCTGCTGAGGTGCTGCATAAACATCGGGAGTATCGTGAATACTCGCTTGCACAGATGGTTCTGCTCCATCCGTAAAAAACGACCGACTGGCTATCATCTCCTTCGGGTAAATTGATGATACAGTATCTGCCGTCGTGAGGCCTATATCTTTAACGGAAAGCCCCCCCTCAGTCTTAAGGATGGTAAATTTCCTTTTGGTTTCATCGTGGCTTACGATAATAATCTCTTTATCTCTTGAAATAAGGCTGATAATGCGCCACTGGATGAAACTAATAGCTCCTCCACCTTCGTCTCTGACCGAGAGACACTCCTCATCAGCATCAACTACTTCTCCTTTTATTATATCACCATCAATAGTCTTTATCTCGTCGGTAAATGCCTTATTTATAAGACAGAAATACATCAGGAAAAGAATTAAAAATCTTAATTTAGGCATTATTCCTTTTGTAAACAATATTCTCAATATCTGCTGTCACGATTTCCTTTTTATCTTTGTCAGGAACAGGAAAAGGTACTATTGAACGGATATGAATATCATGCTGTGGGAAGGCAATCTCAATGTTATTCTGTTTAAACACCTTATCAATAGCAAAATTAAGTTCACTCATGGTAAACCAACGTTTCCCTGGATCATCTGCCCAAAAATACAATTCGAATCTGAGCGCATTCTCACCGAACTCAGCAAACCTTACGACTGGTTCAGGATATACCTTTACATTTGGATTCTGCTTAGCAATTTCCAATAAACACTGCTTTACAAGACCGGTATCAGAACCATATGCAACTCCGACCTTCACACACCCTCTCATCAGGGGTGTTGGAAGAGTCCAATTCGTTATTCTATTTTCGATAAACTTTGCATTCGGTACAGTTATCGTGACTCCATCAGGGGTTGTCAGTGTAGTGCTCCTTGCATTGATACTCTCAATAGTTCCTCCTGTTCCGTCATCCAGAATAACGACATCTCCCACACGCATAGGCCGCTCAAAGAGCAGGATAATTCCACTGACAAAATTGCTGATGATATTCTGCATTCCAAAGCCAATACCAATACCAAATGCACCTGCAAAAATTGTCAAACTTTTTAATGGAATGCCGGCCAGGTTGAGACCAATAAGCGCAGCAATGCCTACAATAACATATCGTATGAGAGAAGAGAATGTTTGCCTCGCCCCACGTTCTAAACGGAGTTTATAAAATACCCGTTCCTCCAGTAATTTTTTTATATACCGTGCAATGAAAAAGAACACGAGGAATATGGCGAATGCAACAATAATCTTTATCGGCGTAGTATATTTACCATCTTCAAAAACAAAACGATAGCTTAATCCGCTCCTGAGAGTTCCCAGCACTGCACCTATTTGGCCGAATATTTTTTGGACCAGATAGGGAGCTGCAGGAGAGCCTAATGCATCATAAAAGGTCCTCACCCATACCCGAATAATAATGATTGCGGCAATAAGAGAAATAGCATACTTGCACGAAACGGAATATACCGATGTAATGGCATGAAATTTCTTCTCCTCAGAAGTGCCCTTTTGAATCATTTTCTTTCTGAGACGCGCATCTCTTATGTAATCCAAACGGTGCTGTAGGTATTTCCACACCAAAAATACAATAAATGCAACAATAAAACTTTTTATACATGTTTTTAAGAGTGCATAGGTTAGTACCGAATACCCAAGACTCCTTATTGCAAACAACGAAATAACAAACGTAATAAAGATTGGGTATATTATCACGATAACACGATGAATGAATTTCCCTAATTTACCTTCTCCGCTCGGTAATAGTTTAAGGATAAAGGTTCTCTGCGTAGCAAGCCACAACAGGAGAATCAACATGCCTAACCGGTAAACAAACCAGAGTAATTTAATTACATCGTTTCTGTATTCAAAAACTGTTAATACCGTAATTGCAGATAGAGAGATCAAAGAGAATAAAAGCATAATATTTAATGAACGGTACAGGTGTGTGGGGGAAACATACGCCAGGGAGGTAACCAGTTTTTTATCCCCCTTTTCAGGACCGAAAGACTCAATGAGAAAACTCTTCAGTATCTTATATACTGCAAAATAGGTTAAGATATATACGGTTGCTGTTACCCAGGGGACCCTGATATGAAAAAGAGAAGTCAGGGAAAAAGAAAGGATAGCAATCCAAAAGGCGCCTATACTCTTTTTCATGATAAGGAGGAGGCTGGGAAGAAGCCTTGATTTATAGTAGGATATATCAGTAACCTTATAGGATTCTTCGATTTTAGAGGTAATCTCATCTCCGGCTGCCAAAACATCACTTCCATTCTCTGCATGAGTGGCCTCATAAGATTCTTCGATTTTAGAGGTGCACCACATACACAGAAATCTTTTTGAAAAATAAAGCCCTGCAAGTATTACCAATAGTCCACACAACCGTATCCAAAAACTGACAGTTTTCTTTTCCGTATCGAGGTATAGAATGAAATTTTTAACAGCATTTTGAGCTGTATTGTAGAACGTATCGAACAAGAGGCGGCTCTGTATCAAATCCTTATATATTGTTTTAAATGTTTCTGTGGAAATGTTACTTTCAATCCTTGCCCAAATATTTGCTGCCCTCATGGTAATTAATTTTTCTCTCGTTCTATTCGACAGGGCAAGCGCATTATTCTTAATCTCCAATCGTTCATGGAGTCTATCTAATATTGCAGATAGAAGTTTTGTTAGTTCCTCATGAATTTCTATTTTTTGATGCGCATACTCCTTAATTTGGCGTGCTAATTCCTTGTTCTCAAAAACAGCAATCTCTTTTTCAATTTTTGATATTTCTTCTTGTGCGTTCTTCAGATTATCTAAAAACAGTTTTTCCTCTCGTTTTACCGATGTAATAAGGCTTTCAATCACCGTTATCGCATTTGAAAACCGCTGTATGTCTGACTCTGTTTTTCTTAAGAATTCATCTATTACACTCGCTGTCATCCTTCGTTCTAAGAAAAATTCAATATCCGCTTCCAATTCTTTGTATTCAGTGGCATCTTTATATCTCTGTTCACCCTCTGTTATGAGCTCGTCTTTCTTTCTGGCTACAAGTCCGGTTTGCTTGTGAAGTTCAGCTTCTAATTCCAGTACTCTTTTCTTTTCCGGAGAAGTTGTTACCATTTGCTTTTGTGCAACCTCTTCAGCCTTCCTGATTGCCTCCTGCAGTGCCTTTTCAGCCTCCGCTCTTCTCATTTCTGCAATTTTTTGATTTACCTCTTCGGCTCTTTTAGCAGCTTCTAACTCGGCTTGCTTCTTTTTTAGTTCCTCGCTCCTTAACTTTTCCTCCAGACGGTTTGCTTTTTCAGCTAAAAAGGCTATGTTGAGTTCTGCATTTTTTAATATCTGTATTATTTGATCATAACGAACCTTAGCCGTTCCAAGCCTCGTCTTGAATATAACAATCCATTGTGCACCTATCGCCTTCCTCCACACTATAATACTGTCAATTTTCTCTTGTATTTTTTTAAGGAGTTCCTCATCGCTTATATCTTTTTTTTGTAATTCCAAATCTTTAATAAGATCTTTCTCTCTGTCAGAAACCCTGACTTTGACATCCTCCAGTTCATGAGTAAAAAAAGATACTATCGTATCCCTCTCCTTGAGACTTGCATGAACCGTAGCAATGTAACCCTTTGCAATATCTAATTCTTTTTTCACTACAAGGGCTTGATCAAAAGGTGTTACAGCAATTATCTCTTCAAGCTTTGCTATCGTCTCTAATAATGCAACTTGATCTGTGTAAGCCTTTAACTGATTTTGAAGGGCTGTAATCTGATCTTCATATGTCTCTATTTGTTCATCGCTTACGTTTAATTTTTCTTTAATAATATCTATTTCTTTATCGAGTAGTTGTAAAAATTTCGGATTTTCTCCCTCTGTCTGATAGGTTTTTTTATCCTGCTGTAATTTCTTAAGATAAACTATCGTTGTATCTCTGTCTCTTTGTAAATCTGAGATTAAAGACTCATTCTCTTTCACAGATTTATCAACAATAGCTTTTATCTCCTTTGCTTTTAATCTTGCCTTTTCAACATCTTCTGATTTTACCGTTATACCAATCTCAGCAGATTTTACTTCATCTGATTTTTTCTCTGGAGTTTGAGCCAATACACCAAGAGAGTTGCCTACTAGGAATAAGAAACATATGCTGAAATACCTTACTAATGGAAATGTATTTTTTTTCGACATATTGAGACCTTTCAATTAAACACCTATCCCTTGTTTATAAACATTCCATAGATCCGAATGCATCTTTTGGGGTACAAAATTAAAATTTTTATACGACCATATCGTCACCGTAGATTGTATAAGACCCATAAAGACCATGGCGGATGTTTTCGGATTAATATCTTTTTTTATCAATCCTAACTCGATACTGCTCAAAAGAAGCTTCTCTATCTTCCGTAAATATTTCTGGATAAGTTGTAAAATCTTTTTGCGAATAATCGGATCACTAAACTGCATAGCCCCCATAATAACAACGAAGGATGTCTTACGGCGGTTTTTTGCTAAAATAAGCTGAGCAAGTAAGATATTTTTCAGATTTTGAACCGGATCTTTCTCTACCATTGCACTATTTATGGATTCCATAAGGGTTTTTTCAATATCATCTATCAACAAACTCAATATATCTCTTTTGCTCTTAAAATGCCGGTATATGGCGCCTTTCGTAGTCCCTATTTCCTCTGCTATTTCACTGATGGTAACATGTTCAATTCCTTTTGAAGAAATAATATTGCGAATTATATCTATAATCTGTTGTCTTCTAATCTCTGTAGATTTTCTAACCTGCATGAAACCTCCTTCTGTATTGTGAATTGTTAGGTATAATCAAGATACAGAGTTATAATCTAATGTCTTATATATAAAAATGAAACCATATTATAAGAAAAAAGAGGCTGGATTTAAATTAAAACTTAAAATTTGATAAGAAAAAATACCCCGGAATAATGCATAGAATGTTGTAAGTAAGAGGTAACCTGTAATAATTATTACGGAAATCGGCTCTTTGATCACTCATGTACTGATATTTCATGAAAAATATTGATTCCAAAAGTAAAGAGAAAGAGGAGAATATTTTATATTTTTGTTAAGGCTATACTGAGTTATAATAGTAATTAAAGGAAATAGGCGTAGCTATGTTTTGCATTACGGATCAGGAAAAAAACAGGAGAATACTCTATGAAATTAACCGTAGGAAAAAAGATGAGTGGTGGTTTTGCGATATCGTTTATTATATCGGCAATTACTGGCGGATTAATCTTATATTGGTTAACGAACCTTACTGCAATGAGTCAAACAGTATTGAATGTTCATACACCATCTACCATAGAGGCAGAACGGCTTTTACGTTACTGTGGGTTAACAATTGGAGAGGTAAAGGGCTTCCTTGTATCAGGTGATGAAAAGTGTATTCATGACTTAGAAATTGCAAAGTCTGAGATACTGGAAAGCTATAAGAAACTTGAAGGGTTATCACATGATTGGACTCTGCAAGAAAATAAGGATATCCTGAAGGAGATAGGAAAGTGTTTAGATACATTTAACGCCTCAGCTCACAAGGTATTTGAGAAAAGATATAACCCGGAAAGCGATACAACACGCTATTATTTTGAAAACACTATAACACCCTCATATCAATCAGTACATGGACACATAAATACCCTATTCACAATCCTGGAAGAAATACCATTAACAGATATAATAAAAGAGGCTCTTATTGCAGGAGCAAATATGAAGGAAGGGATAGCATATTCTGACATGGCAATAAGAGAATTCCTTACAAAGGCAGATGAAAAATATATAAGGAATTATGAGGATGCAGTAAATTTATATACCCGTGGATTATATACTTTACAAGAGATTTCAAAAGAATTACCCGATAATGCCCAGGCATCCATTGCAGGACTCTTTAATGAAAATGGACAATTTATAGACCAGACAAGAAAAATATTTGAGGTAAAAAGTGGAAATAATCGTTCCGATTTGATATTCGTAAACGAAGAGCTTTCCCCCCTCATAGATACCATACAAGGTCACATTGATCAAATGGGAATTAACATGATCAAATTATTAGAGGCTGAAATACAAACCGTATTGAGATTACAGAAATTATTATGGTTTATTGCCTTAATCGCTATAGGAATTAGTGTGGCAACAGGTACATTCTTTGCTCTGTTTAGTAGAAAGTATCTTATATTAAGCTGGCCACGAAGATTAGTGCAATCCTCACGAGTCTAATTCTCATAATAGTATTTATAAATTTTTTAATTCTGATTTAAAAAAAGGCCAGCTTTACAACGCTGGCCTTTTCTGCACTCAGACTTTTACTAACGCTACTGCTATGGATGAAAGAGGCGCCAGGAAGCCTTTTGTGCACGGGACTTTTACTACCAATTTTCTGTTATTGCCTTATTTTAGAATGCATTTCTGATCTATTGCTTCATCTTCACCCTAATATCCTTAATCTCTTCTTCCATTTTCGGTGGCTTTAATGATTCTTGGGTTCCGGTAGTAGCCTTTAAAGCCTCTAATTTCCTTGCCCCTTTTTCATCCATCGCGGTGGCAAACCAATAGAGGAACGTGACGAAGAAACTACCACCCACGATATTCCCAAGGGTAACCGCAACGAGGTTCCACCCAAACATCTTACCCCATGAGATCATCGCAGGATCGTGAGGCAGTAAGTTCGCAATCGTCAAAAACGTCATATTCGCTACACTGTGTTCCATGCCTGTAGTAACAAAGCAGAACAAAACCCACCAACACATCATTATCTTGGCGCTGTCGCTGGTAACTCTAAAGCAGCTCCATATACCTAAACATACAAGCCAGTTACAAAAAATACCCCTGAAAAACAATTCCCACCACGGCGCATTGCACTTATAGGTAGCAGCCTTGTTCAAAAATGTGTGCCATGGATCAGGGGCAAATACGCCAGACATATAAATTAAAAGCGCAAAAATCAGTGACCCACCCAGGTTACCTACATACGTCCAAAACCAGCCCAACATTGAATCGCCAAGTGATACGGTACCTCTGAAAGTACCTTTCAGTATCAGTAAATTATATCCGGTAAACAACTCAGCTCCAGCAATAACTACTAATATCAAAGCGATAGGAAATACAGCTCCTCCAACTATTTTACCGATTCCGGGATTTAACGCTGCAACAGGAGCAGCCGCAACAACCATAAGAAGGACACCAAATCCAATAAAAAAACCAGCTACTACAGAAAGCGTCAAAAAACCTACCAGACTATGCTTCATTGCCGTAGATTTCTTGAGAGACATCGCTGCAATTGCATCTACATTTCCAGTATATAACATTACTTGTTCTCCTCTAAAATGTTGTATACAGCATCTTAAAACAACACGAATTATCTCCTCCTCTTCTAAAGCTCAATACAACACAACTACTTATCCCCCTGTAATACTCTTTTTGACACACCCCTCCTTTCTTGGTCGCTCGTTTTTCAACATCCGCACATATTCTGCGTTCATTCTCCACAAACTTTATTTAGTAACTATTCGTTTACTTAACAAAACATATGCCAACGGCACTTTGCAGTAAAAATACTGTTCATATTTTTATATAAACAGTTTTAAACCAACACACTATATAAACGATAGTTTATTTGTCGCATGGATATCGGAACGCTGTTAGAATCACACAGGTCTTTCATTATGCAATACTAGTTTCACCGTCTGAATTTCATTTCCATAATAACCTATACGGTAAACGAGTGTTTATATATAATACGTTCCGGGCATAAGAGACCCTATGGTTACTGACAGATATCTGACATTCAGGAAGTTTTCTCACAAGTATCGAGAGATAGGGTAGATTAAACGAAGTGAATCCACTATTGCATCTTAATGGCATTGGGTGGCTGGATTTTCGATAAAGACAGCGGGGATGACGGGAGGACTACCGTAGATTATACAATCAAAAACCGGTGTGTTTTTTCATAAGGGCGAACACAAGGTGTATCCCTGACTCGGTTTTGCGCCGTATTATGATTAATAAACTGAACACTAACTTATAAGCCGATAAATATACTAATTATAGAATGAATAATAAGAATTGGTGTTAAAAAGTCCAAGACAGAAGCCCCAATGTACAAATCATATTCCGTAATAAATCCAAACATATTGGTTGCACAAAGAAATCGTATAAAAAAGAATGTATAGAGTGTTAGGGTTATCGTTTTATTCAAAAATAGATATTTGCTATAAACATAAACAAAAATAAAAACAGAACTTAGCCTGATCATACAGTTCAAAACATTCAAGATAAACAGAATACGGGATTCTTCTTCATCTTCCAAAAATGTCTCTATGCCTACAGACAAAAAATATTTTGAAAAAAAATACAAACCAAAACCAATAATACTGAGGGAAAAAAGAGCTTTTGCCCAATCTATCAATTGTCTTATAGGCTGTACATCCAGATTCTTCAGCTCAGATGAATTGTTAGCCATTCCCCTTACTACTTTTTTTACAGAATCAGATGTAATGAAAATATATGCAAAGGCAAAAACGATAGCCATTACCACATCACCACACATATCAGGTAAATTTGGCACGTGCACTTCGTACCTATGTTCATGATTTCCTGACTGGAGAAAGTCAAAATAGATCAGACCATGCATAATATTCCCTATTGCGAACCGCAAATTAACACCGATAAATATTAATAACGCGCCTATTTTTAAGTCCTTTATCGCATGTTTTGTTACTTTATTTTGACTCACGCAATTCGCTATACTAAACATCGATTTTCCCCCTTATTTAATAATCATGAATAGTTTTAGGGTATTACATGTCTGATATTCCGTCAGTATAAAAAACTGCACCTCTTCGTTTGTTTCAATTTGTAAGGAGTCTTTAAAATTCATTAGTACTAAATTATACATCATATTTTAAATATTTCAACCACAATGAATAGTTTATTATTTATAATTATTGCAAATGCGTTTCAAATGCGCAGAACCACCTGTTGATACAATCATAAATTTACCGATCACTTCTCTGTCTTCATTGATTTTGGCTGTACATGGTCTTTTATTGTAAACTATCATTTACTTGACATAGCATAAACAACGCAGTATAATACCATGTATAATATGTAAACGATAGTTTACTACTATAACAAGAGAGATAAGTATCTGTCCATAAATATTTGCACACTTTACGAGAGTCGGGTAGGTTGAGTTGAGAAACGGAGCCCAACGGGTATTCTAGCTCCTGTCTCCTGAATTTTGTATTCTGCCTTCCCTTGATAAAGAAGTATGTGCAAAAACTTATAGTTAGGTACTTATATTGAAGAACGTCTATGAGGAAAAAAGCTGTTCAGAAAAAGATTAACCACGAAATTCCGAAGGAAAGCTGGAGTAATAGTGTTCACCATACAAAAAACAATACTCGGTATAGGGAGGAATCTTTATGAAGAAGATAGAAGCAATCGTTAGAACGGAAATGTTTGATAGTATCAAGGATGCATTATCAGAATTGGGTTATCCGGGAATGACGGTAACGATGGTAAAAGGACACGGGAATCAAAAAGGTATCGTTGAAACGTGGCGTGGAAAAATGTTTCGGATTGACCTCCTGTCCAAGATTAAAATCGAAATAACGGTCAAAGATACTGATGTTGAAAATATTGTAAACACGATTGTCCAAAAATCCCAAACCGGAAATATGGGTGATGGAAAGATATTTATTTCCCATATAGAAAATGTTTATCGTGTTCGAACCAAGGAGTCAGGTGAAATTGCAATCTAAACCGAGCAGTATAACCTTATTTTGGTTGTGTTAACAGGGCAGGAATTTCGATTTGTTCGTAAGATGTCATTTCTCTCTTACACCGTAGGAAAAGACTTCTCGTCTTTATAGGCACTTATTGAGCAGGAATATGCCATCTACCGGGTATTTCCGACCGTTCCTCAAGTTGTTTTTTCAGTAATGCCTCTTTTACCATTTTCAATCTATCGGCAAGTTCGTGGAGTTCCCAATCCTTTTCCCTTATTATGTCTTTCGTTTGAGACAATAAATCTTCTAAAGCCCATACCTCTTTTTGGAACCTAGCTTTTTCCTCTTCACATTTTATCATTGAGTCTTCAAGTTTTCTGTTCAGCAGTTTTAGTTGCACATCCTGCTCCTTTAACAGGACAGCATTCTTTTCTGCTGCATCTTTGTATCGTACAAAATCATGAATCAACTTGTTTAACTCTTCTTTGTTACCAAAGGATCTCATTACCCTCTGTTCAAGCTGTTCCTGAAATGCTTCTTCCCTGAGATACCCGGATTTTTTCGTTTTGTGGTACTGATTCAACATTTTTACTATAAAACCGATATTAACAAATAACACTATGATAATAAAGATAATCGTATTGATAGACAAATCCTTCATGTTTTTTTCATTCCATAATCTTCCAGTCCGGAAAAGACCTATATAAACGAAATGCTAGTTGTCCTTTATACAGAGAACCGGGCAAGGAGATGCCCTTATCACCTTCTCTGTTACACTACCTATAACCATATGGGAAATACCTGCGCGCCCATGAGTACCCATCACTATAACATCTATCCTTTTTCTCCTGGCTACCTTTATAATCTCATCGGCAGGAATACCTATAGCAATTAAAGTTTCTATACTGATATATTCCCTTACATCTTCAGGAACACTATCCATAAGTTTTTTCTTCATTTTTACAACAGTATCTGGGTCAAGAATGCCCTCATAACCAAACTTAAGCCCTCCGTAATCAAATACACACTCAACGTACATAAGATAAAGTCTGGCAGAGTCCTTTATTGCCATTTTTACAGCGTATCCGAGCGCATTCATTGAACAATCCGAATAATCAATTGGGCAAAGAATTTTCTTAAAGTAGATCATTTTACCTGTATTATTTAATCTATAGTAACCTTTTCCATCTCTTTTCTTTCCGCAATACTATGGGCTCTTTTCCAATAAATATCTTTTTTCCTGAGTAAGGATATTCTCAAAAAAGAAGGGCATACCGTGGAAGTAAGTACTATTACCATAATAATAGAGGAAAATAAAACATCATCCAATATTCCTATATCCCTGCTTATTCCGGTCAAAATCAAGGTACCTTCTAACTTCATCGCCATGCCTATACCTATAGCCAGACGATTTATACCTTTCTCAATTGGACAAACACTGCAAAATAGCTTTCCCAGGATAGCAGCTCCTGCTATTGCAAGGCCGAGAAGGATTGCATGTATATCCAAAAAACTTTTCAAATCTACCTCAGCTCCAACCCGGACAAAAAGTATAGGTACGAGAATCATATAATATGGCCGGATAATTCGTTCTATATTGCTATACTCTTTATCATCCGAATCTTTGAACTTTACATTTCGCAGGAGTAAACCTGCAGCAAAAGCACCTATTACACCGTGAAGTCCAATTGACCCGGAAATAAAAGCAAACAAAAGAGATAAAGTTACAACAATCGATATTTTTAAACCTTCGGCAAATTTACTTGTTAGGAAGTTTCCAAAACTTTCCCCATATTTTAAAACTGATATCAAAACAATAGCGAGAAAGGAAAACGCAATAACAACGGTAACTAATACACCCAATACAGAAACTTCACCTCTCACTGCAATTCCGCTTACGATACCGAAGGTTAAAATTACAATAATTTCCGTAAGGATCGTTGCACCCGTTATCACCCTCCCTTCCAAAGTATTTATCGCCTTTAGTTCACTCAGAATTGCAAATAATAAGCCTGTACTGGTGTTACAAATAATAATCGCCAAAATTAGATTTGTACCAAAGGTAGCGCCGGGAAGAAGAAAATGTCCAACAACAAGACCTAAACCAGCCGGAACTATTATACCACCAATACTTACAAGAAAAGAGGAGGCACCTACTCTTAATAACGCCTTGAGGTCTGTATGAAGGCCTGCAGTTAAAAGAAGCAATAAAGTCCCAAAATAGGAGACCACTTTCAAAAATGGCATTGTCTTGAGAAAATCAAAAAAATTCCATTCAGTAAAAAAATAAATATTACCCAATACCATTCCTATGATTAAATTTCCTACTACCTCGGGAAGCTTCACCATGTTTGCTATCCAACCGCCAATTTTGGCAGCTATAAGGGTAATAGCAACTGCAAGAATAATACTGAGGGTTTGATTTGTATGCCATATACTCCATGCAGATGTTACCTCTTTTTTTTCTCTTGTTATCTCAACAATTTGCTCTTTTTCAGGAATGATTTTTTGCTCATTTTTACTTTCAGGGGGTTTCACTTCTGAATTTTCAGTGCTTCCACTATTGGACGCAGAAAGAACCTCCTCCTCTTCAACCGTTGTTGCAGGAAGCCCTGATGGAGTTGAAGAACTATTATTCTCTTTCATATCTTGAGAAATTTCTTTTCCGGTAACATTTGATTGATAATCAATAGGAGATTTTTCTTCTTCTAAAGAAACAACCTCCTTCTCACCTGAAATATTCCTCTCTTGTTCATTGTTTATCATTGATGTTTGTGTTCCCTTTTCCTCTTCAACCAAGGCCATTTCTTTACCAAAAGGAGGGGTTAAAAGTTCCGATGGGGATGTGGGAGGGAAAATTTTCTTTTCTATGGCAATGTTTTGTTCATCTCTCCCGGGAGAAAAATTCTCCTGAGAGCTTTTATCGTTCGCAGTATCAGATGGGGAAGAAATCTTGTTTTCGGCAATGTCCGGGAAGGATTTTTTATCGGGAGTTAGTATCTGTGTCTCATGTCCCTCTAAAGAAGGTAATTGCACCTCAGAATCTGACGTAACAGAACGTTCTTGTGCCATTGTAGTATGAGAAATATTTTCTTCAGTATTACTTGAACCGGTCTTTTCCTCTGTAGTAATTACTTGGTAATCCTTATTGAGAGACAATTCTTTTTGAACACCATCATCTCCTTCTTTTATTGGAGAAGTAACAGGATTCTCTTTTTCTGGAATAGTTTGGAGATATCCTGGATCTGTGACAACAGTCTGCGTCCCCCTTTCTTGTTGGAACCGGAATTGTTCACCCACAGATGTGGTATAAAGTAGTTGTGGAAACAGAGGTGGACGTACATCCTGTTCTGCAATAGTCGGTTGATATCCTTCATCAGAAGGTTTCTTTTGGAGATTCTTTTCTTTTAGAATTTTCAGGAATTTTCCAAGAAAAAAACTTTTTGCTTCAGCAAGAGACTTTGTATCTTTTTCATTGTAAGCAGGAATGTGTTGAGAATTCTCCATCGCTGCTACATCTTCTGTCCTTCCCTGGGGTAAATTTATTCCAAAGAAATAGTGCAGAGATATCAATAGTATGATAAAAGCTTGTTTTGACTTTACTGTATGCATAGATATAAGAGAAAATTAGAAATTTCTTGAGGAATTTTTCCAGAATAATTTTACGGAACTGTAACTTAGTATAATACCGTTTACATATTTGTCAAGATAATGTGAATATTCGTTTGTTTATAATATATAAACATATGATAGCCATATCCCACATTATCCCACATTCCGCACGTAAAAGTCATAAGTTATTGAAATCAGAGAATTTAATCTTTTAACAGAGTTTATCAGAGGATTATTTTGAGAGCCAAAAGCTCTATGGTATATTGATAATCTTTACTATGTACATAATAGGAGAGACGCAAGATTTTGCAGTGGTACAGACTCAAGATGTTGCGTTTATCGGTTGTAGAGATGCAAAATCTTGCGTCTCTCCTTTCGTTTTCCTGCCTAATCCCATTGGGATGCCATAATTATAGCAAAAATCAAAAAAAGCCCTTAAACCCCGAAGGGGTGACAAAAGAGAAATATGACAAGAAAATTTGAATTTGCTAAAATACCTGCCCCCGGATAATTTGGTGTGTTCTGTGACACATGCGGTATGTTCGATTTCAGAGAAGGGGGTTACTATAAATTATGACAAGCGCCCGTATAGTTAGGATTAATTACCATTAATCCCTCCAATAAAATAAATGGACTTTATGGATTTCTCATATTGTAATTGTCGTTTCCTAAATGAATTAGAACTTATCCGAAAACCCCTTTTTGAGATTTATTTTCAATGGCTTTTATAGGTTTTCGGATAGGCTCTTACCCTTGATAAAAAAATGAAACTATTTTTTATCCAAATCTTAAGGTACTAAAAAAATGTCTGCTTGCCTCACATTATCATCGAGATGCATCTCTCCGGGCACATCTTCTAATTCTGCCAGTATTACGTACCTATCCTCCTTTAATTCTTTGGTGTCCCAGCTATAGACAATCTTATGAGAGGACAAGCCGTCTAACGTTTCAGCCTCTCGTCCAATAATTTGGTCTGTTGTAAGACATGTTACCGTCAATATTGTTGTTACCTTCGTCGTCCTCTCATTACCAACAATTATTTCAACATAAATCTTGTTTCCAAGAGTAGCGCGCAAAGGTACGTTAAGAGATACAATCATTACTCCACGCGCATCCTTATGCTCAATCTTCTTTTTTTCCTTAGCTAAACAATAGGATAATTCACTTAACAAAAAACATCCAAAGAAAAGAGTAAAACCCAATCTCCAGCCATTTACATAATATTTTCTCATAATGGCCTCCTTTTTTGTAAATTACTCTATTTGAATTAACCTTACCCAACACTTACAATTCGTCATTACGCTCCTTTATTTATAAACCACACAGCGCCAGACATAAGTGAGCTAACATATACTGCTATGCTCTTATAGTATCTGTTAGCTCACCCTTAAACCTGTTGTGTCTAAGCTTTTTCCACCTTTATTAATTCTCCGTTCAGATATTTTTTCATGAAATCATTCTCGTTGCCAGCGGTATACCCTGTCTTTGCCGGATCCCATAGCCCCTTACCTCCAATACCACCGTCCTCTGCCTTAGTAATCTTTACCAGGGTCTCCTTTGGGGTAGTATTAATACCATGGTTATCGGCCTCATAGCCAAAAACAAACTTCATACTCGTTTTTGACTTATGGAATAAGTTATCCAATTGGTGCATGGGCATAGACCAATTCCTGGTGATGCTCTGTTGTGATCCATAACGGAAGCTTGATTGATACCCGGTGCCTGCCGATAGCGCCCTTCCATCAGGTCTTGTCTCATGAGCCTTCACCGACCGCTCT